>JBMOFW010000131.1:0-8143 GCA_049318685.1 Flavobacteriales bacterium | reverse complement strand
GCGAAACAACCACTTTACAAGCAAATTTCACCGAAAATATTCAATGGTATAATCTAAACGGCCCACTAGTAGGAGAAACAAGTGCTTTATTAACGGTTGCAGAACAAAGCAATTACTATTTTACACTATCAAGTGGCGACTGCTTATACACAAGCGCACCGGTGGAAATAACAGTAGCTGAATCTGCGAACGCTGTTTTGACACTCTCCGGTGATGCTGTGCTTTGCCCGGGAGAATCAGCCATGCTCTCTGCTCCACTTGGATTTGATTCATATGTTTGGTTTCAAGGCACAACCGTTTTACCAAACTCGGGAAATACCCTCTCCGTTTCCACTTCCGGTGTTTATAGCCTTCAAGGCACCATCGGTACGTGCAGCTCTACAAGCGCTCCTGTTTCTATAACATCCGTGAACAATCCAATAGCTACGATTTCATCGCCTTCAAATGTTGCAGCATGCGCAGGTGAAACAATCCAACTTGAGACCGCTCTCGGCATGAGTTCCTATGCGTGGTACCAAAGCGAATCGAATACCGTTCTCACTACAAACAACTCCATCGAACTCAATGCAAATGGCAATTACTACGTTGTAATAACCGATAGCAACGGATGTTCGGATCAATCAGATTTGGTTTCTGTGTCTTTTGATTCAGCGATAGAAGTGACGCTATCCACTTTGAATGATGCTCCATGTGCCGGTGATATGACTATGATCTCCGCGTCTACGTCAAGCTCAGTTTCCAGTTATTCTTGGTATCAAGACAATCAATTGCTTGATGGAGAAACTGCTGCTGATTTGCTCACTATTGAATCTGGTGCCTATACAGTCACAGTAGAATCCGCTGCTGGTTGCACCTACTCTTCCAATCCATTGAACATTAGCATTACACCTCTTCCTATTGTATCCTTTCTATCGCCTTCAGAAATAATCTCATGTGAATCAAGTGTTTCTGTTTTGGCTTCGGCTACCGGTGGCGTAGGTGGAAGTTGGTTATGGTTTGATCTCGACGGAAATCCCATCGGAACTACCAACCCAGTATCTATCAGTACTTCCGGAACGTATTCTTGTACATATACCAGCATCAATGGATGCATCGGAATTTCGGCGACAATTGTAGTAACTCTTTATACTGCATTGCCAATAAACATTATTGCTGATGACACGACACCTTGCGCCGGAGAAAGCGCTACTTTGCTAGTTGAAAATAACGGCGGTGAAATACTATGGAGTACCAACGAGACAACAGAAACCATAGAGGTCAACACAAGTGGAAATGTAGTAGTGAATGTTACCTTTGATAATGGGTGCGTTGCAACCGAAAGTATCGCCATCAATGTTCAACCTCTACCTATTGTGAATGCAGGTACAGATGTCGAAGCCATTTGTGGGATCGGAACCATTCTCGATGCAACAGCTCAAGGAACATTTAGTTGGAGTCCAACATCGACATTAGACAATCCCAACTCCATCAATCCACTGGCGAATCCGATAAACGATACGTACTATACTTTGACGGCCACATTGAACGGATGTACTGCTTCAGCTGGTGTTTGGGTATACACGGATTGTGGAATTGTCAAAATTCCAAATGTATTTACACCGAACAATGATGGGATCAATGATACGTTTGAAGTATTGACCTTCTATGTAAAAACGTATCACATTGAGATCTATAATCGTTGGGGTGAACTTGTTTTTACATCTGATGACGAAGACACCCATTGGGATGGAAAAATCAATGGCAATAATGCCGAAGACGGCACTTATTACTACATGCTTCAAATAACCGGTCCGGAAGGAGAATCACTCATAGAAAAAAGCCGAGAGCGTGGTTCGTTGACTTTGTTGAGGTAATTTCTATTTAATTAGTATAGGTTTTACAGTTTGCAATCGATCATGCTGAAAAACCAACTTATATTCTCCTTTAGCCCAAGTTGAAACATCCAACTGCAACCGATCGCGTTGAATAATGTTTTCATCCACAACTTTTCGACCCGAAGCATCATAAACTGTGAATTGGCAATCGTTAAATGTGATAGGCAAAGCTATATTCACCAAATGTGTTGCAGGATTGGGATAAATTGAAATTTCTAAAGCCTCAAATTCGCTTACGCTAGCAAATTCGTTGTTTGCTGAAATAATCCATAATTCAGGATCGAAAACAACCGAGGTAACCTCAAAAGGTATATTAAACGTAAAGCTTTCTCCATCAAAATTATGTTGCACCCGAAGCAAAGTATCTTGCACGCCATTGCTTAAATATACTGGTAATGGCAATTGAAAGAAATCCACTGATGGATCGGATTGCTCTTGATGGACTGTAAACTGAAATTGATCTGCCTCTTGATTCCAATCGAAGGTGTAGGAAGGATAACCTTCACCTGTGTACCAATCATCAAAATACCATTGAAGACTTTGACCATATAACGCTTCGAAATGGGCTTGCAAATCGGTGGTGCGCGCAAAATGAAATGCTAATTGTTCATCGTTCAGGTAGTTTTCTATCGCTTCAAAAAATAGATCATCACCCACTACCCAACGCAGTTGATGCAGGATCATAGCGCCTTTATTGTATGATAATCTTCCCGAAAATATTCTATTTACACTCGTGGTATCATCACACCAAACCGAACCATCGGGAAAACTGGTGATGCTCGCAATACGACCGCTCTTGAAAGGCATCCAAAAGACGCCATCAAAAAGATATTCATAGGTAAGACCACTTAGGTAGGTCGCAAATCCTTCATTCAACCAAATGTCTTCCCAACTGCCACAGGTTATTTTATCACCAAACCAATGGTGTGCATATTCATGAGCAATCAATTCGTGCTGATAGTTGCTTACAAAAGTCATGGTTTGATGCTCCATTCCTCCGCCCCATCCAAATTGTGCATGGCCATATTTTTCTTCTGTGAAAGGATAATAACCAAACAGGGAATTATACAGATCTACTGTCTCATTGAAAGGGTCTAACTGTGTCGCTGCGGAAGCACTATCTTCAGGAAACACAAAATTCTGCACCAACAGATCTTCACCATTGGCCATTGGAATGGTTTGAGAAAATTCTGCGTAGTTCGTTATGCTCATGCAGATCAAATACGTCGCAATCGGGAATCGGTGTTTCCAATGAAAGGTCTTTTCACCATCTACCTCCACCACTGACTGTAAAAGTCCATTGGAAGCGGCTTTATTTCCAACAGGACAAGTGATAAACACATCGAGCGAATCTGTTTTATCTGTCAATCCATTTTTGCATGGCCACCAATCGCTTGCTCCATAGGGTTCTGACAAGGTCCAAACAATAGGCACTCCTTGATGATTGCTTTGCACAAATGAACCAAATCCGGTATTGGCCGGCATGCCTTGATAATAGACCGCCACTGAATCAACGGTACCCACCGGTAAGACATCTAAAGGAATCGTAATCACGTTGCTTTGATGCGTGAACGCGATATTTTCGCCATGATAAATCACCGAGTCGATATCAAACACAAACGATAGATCAAAAAGCAAGGAATCAAAATCCTCCCCTTCCACTTCAAAATACGTCGTGACAGAACCTTGTAGAAAATTCACCGCAGGATCAACAATCCAATGGCATCGATGATATACCACATCGTAATCGCCGATCGTTGTGAGATCTCTCGTGGCGCCCGGTTTGGATGCATGTCGACAACCTGAAAATTCGGTAGACTTTTCTAACCAAGGCGTCAATTGCGACCAGGAGGAAAACGAAAAAATGAGTGCAAGAAAAAGGGTAAGCGAATATCTCATTTATCGAAGATACGCCGCTTACCCCGAATATTAGTGTGCAATCACGAATCGTTTCGTGCCAATCTGTGCGTCAATCTTGTATTTCAAAATGTATTCACCATTGTACAATCGTTTGGTATCCAAATAATAGTTCGTTGAGCCGGCAGCTATTGTGCCTGATTCCACAAGCTGTCCTTGCGCATTGAAAATTTCAATAGGGATATTCGCTTTAACGAGATCGCCAACTTGTATCACAACAAATTCAGAAGCTGGATTCGGATAAATACCTAATGTCATTTCGGACATGTCCGTTTCTCCCATTCCCACAGACCCCGTATACGTCGTAGTTGACTCAGGAATGTTTTGCACGATTGATGCGACTTTGTTTCCATAAAAAGTTGGTCCTACCGCATATGGATAGACAGAGTTATGATTTTCATCCACCGTGCAGAAATACGCATAAATTCCATTTGGATATTCCGGTGTCACACACCAGCGACCGTTGTGTTCATCCAAATAATCTTCCTCTCCAGGATGTTCCACGAATTCATAATCTTCGCGGTAGTGTCCCAAAGGATATGTCGCACTCACCGCGGGACCGTCGGTCACGTTTGTACCGTCGGCATAATGCGTACGTACTGTAATATCGCGCAATTGATAGCCCGATTTCATGCGAACGATAGCACCTGTTCCATCGGCATTCTCATAACCGTAGGCACCGTAAATGGGAAAACCATCAAATGAAAATCCAATTAACGGTGAGTGCTCGTTTGAGTCAATTACATAAAGGCCGTCTGCTGCATATGCATTGCATATATCTGAGAGCACAACGAGGTCGAGGTTAAAAGCGGATGGATTTTGATGATGATGATACGTGCCTTGCGCGGGATGCCCTTTAGCACAATCGAAACCTTCACGCTCCGCTACCACCGCGTCGCGATTCCATATGCCCTGTCCAGGAGGACCCATAATGGGACCACCCCCCTCTGATTGAGTGTTATTGTTCCATGAAACGCCATCGGCATAATCAAACAGCCCCACTCCATTGATAAACACTCCAATGTGTCCCATATTCGTAGCAGTAGATGTTCCGGTGTTCTCCGTAGGATTATGGGGTATTTTAAAGATAGCGTCTTGATCTGAGGTTAAGGATGGATTGCCATCGAGAAATGGACCAGTAATATAGGCTGGCACTCCTGTGGCAGATACGTATACCCAATCGGTAGAGTATTGCACCAACTGAACGTTGGCGAGTACATTGTCCTCAATCGGTGTGCTATTTCCTTCGACGTAGTGTCGTCCCGTTATACTCGTATTTTGCAACCAAGAGGTAATTGCCGGGTTCGTTTGCGCCAATAGGAGAAATGAATTGGCTGAAAGAAGCAAAGTCAATAATTTTTTCATTCGGTAATGTTGTTTTGGCTTGAACGGTAACCATATGCTTTATTGAACACAAATTCCTTGTCGGACAGTGTCAAAAGAAAGGCGACCAATTCGGTTTGTTCGTCGGATGTCAAAGAAAGCGGAAGGTTTAATTCTAAATCCGCATTTGCCGAGTTTTTATTTCCTCCTGTGTAATGGTCCAATACTTCATAGAGTGATTTAAATCGGCCATCGTGCATGTATGGAAAGGTGAATTCTACATTTCGAAGCGACGGCACTTTGAACTTTAGAGAATCTTCCGATCGCAGCGTAATCGTGTACCTTCCCCAATCGTTCAAGGTAGTATCCATTGGTAAACCATTATTTCGGAAAGAATAATCGGTGAATAAAGGTTCGCGATGACACGTAGCACAATGTTGCTGAAACAACGCATACCCCTTCTGCTCGACCATTGAAAATGTATCCTCCCCGCGCATCACGTGATCATATTTTGATTCAAGACTAACCAGACTCAATTGAAAAGCGGCAATGGCTTTCAATATGCGTTCGCCTGTGACAATGCTATCTCCATACACCACGGCAAAATTTCTTCTGTAGTGATTTTGGGCAGAAAGCTTTGAAACGACATGCGCCAATGATTCATCCATTTCAAGCGGATTGGTGATCGGTGCCAATGCTTGCACATCAATATGATTGACGGCGCCATCCCACATAAAAATAGGTTGCCATTTCAAATTAAATAAAGCTGGAGCATTCCGCTTGCCGATTTGATCGCGAATGCCATGACTGAGATCGTGATCGACGTGTGCAAATGCATTATACACCGAATGACATGAAGCGCAACTTGTCGATGAATCAGCAGATAAAATAGGGTCATAAAAAAGCATGCGCCCCAGTTCGATCATATTCAACGAATCGCCTTCATAAACCAATGTAGAAATTGATTGAGGAAAAGAAACAGGTCGGTTTTTCTCCCAAAGCATGTTACTCAGAAATGGGAGAAGTAACAATCCTATCCAAATCGGTTTTTTGATCATGGTTTAAATTGAAGGCACGAAAAAAAGGCTTGCGTGAGTGAAAGCGCTAACGGTCCGGGAGACATGACTTCATTGGTCTGTGATAAATCTATGCTTCGAAAAAAATCGTCTAGATCAATTTCCAGCACAGACGTTTCTTTGGAAATGCACAGCGGCATTGCGGTCGCATTCGGCGCCACATATCCTCCAAGATGAAATTGAAATCGATGATTGCGTGTTGGGCACTTCATCGAAACCCCTTCAATTTTAATATTGATATATCCACTGTGCCAAGCCCAAAACATGCCTTGCATTGGATCTAACGCGCCACTCAACGCGCCACTAGTGTTCATTAGACTATCAGTTCCTAAAAGCCACTGACTTGAAGAATCTGGGCAAAGAATATGGGTTGAGTAAGGCACAGCAAAATCGACCAAATGGGCTTGATGCTGCGCTGTGTTCGGATTTTGGGTGAGATAAAAACGCACTGCATCGATACGAATTGAATCTTCAGGAAAGAGATGATACCATTGTCCTAATTTGATGGAATCGCCATTGAATAGCAACCGACAATCCATCGCTTTCTCCTGTGCGCTGATAGGCACAGTAAGTAACAACACAATTAAAAGTGTGATCCATCTCATGGTTGGTTTCGGTGGTAGTGTCCTTCCGCAAGATGAATAAAAAACACGAAGGTTTAATCTTCACGGCGTTTTATTGGTTCCAATTGAGGCATTTCCTCTGCAGAAAATAGGCGTGATTTGATGATAAAGCGCTCCTATCCAAGACTAAACAATTCGTTTTACTTTTGATGCATGAAAACCATCTTTATTACCGGAGCGAGCAGTGGGATCGGAGAAGCCACAGCACGTGCTTTACATGCAGCAGGACATCGTTTGTTTCTTGTTGCACGATCTTTAGACAAACTAAAATCCATTCAATCCGAATTGGGCGAACGCGTATTCATCGCTCCTTGCGATGTGCGTGATTACGATCAAGTAAAAAAAGTATGGGAAAGCGCCTTAGCAGAATTGGGACAAATTGATGTCTTGATCAACAATGCTGGATTGGGCTATTTTGATCCGGTTTTGGAAGGCAAAATCGAAGATTGGCATGAGATGTTCGATATCAATGTAAAAGGGTTATTGAACTGCATTCATGCAGGCTTGCCGCATTTGACTGAAACAAAAGGCCATATCATTAATCTTGGTTCCGTTGCTTCACATCATGTTTTTGCCAATAGCGGTGTTTACTGCGCTACAAAGCATGCCGTTTTTGCCATTAGTGAAATGTTGCGTGTAGAATTACCGGATAAAATCAGAATAACAACTATAAGTCCCGGCAGTGTAAATACCGCATTTATAGACAACACGAAGAATGAGAAATTGCTCGCCGATTACAAGCCTTATTTCGCTGCCGGAATGAGTGCGGAATTGATAGCAGATACAATCAAGTACGCGATTGAAACGCCTGAAACTGCTGTAATTAGTGAAATCATCGTCCGCCCGAATAGAGCGATCAGGTAACAGGACACTCGCTGCGCTCGTTACGGGACGCGCGGCCTACGGCCTTGCTACGGGACACTCGCTGCGCTCGTTACGGGACGCCTCGCCTGCGGCGAGGCTACAGGACGGCCCCTGCGGGGACTACGGGTGTCAGGATTGAAAGTTCAGAATTCAAACTTCAAACTTCATACTTCATCCTTAATTGAGGCAGTGCTTGAAGTCGCCGAAACCCCAGATTTGGGAGATCAATTGAATGTTTTCGAATTTCTTAACGTTTATGCGCACTTTGCACTTCTTGTAGGGGGGAGTAAATTTCCGTTTCATAAGATAGGTGTTATGGGCATTGATACGAGTGCATTGCCGATTGGTTACAGAACAAAATATCCTCAACTCTTGTTACCTTTGCCAACGAATAACTTATCTCATTAAAAATCAATACACATGTCAGGATTGACCGGCAAAAAAGCCCCTTCATTCAAAGCAGCTG
>JBMOFW010000130.1:0-8151 GCA_049318685.1 Flavobacteriales bacterium | reverse complement strand
ATTACTGCCGATGGATTGGGTATTTCATTTGGTTTCCTTTATGGTCAATTGAATTCATCCGGTACTCCGGCATTTAACCCTTCCACAGGCGAATTAATGCAACAACGGGCTATGAGCAGACCGGGCATATCTACAGCCATTCTTTATGAATTTGGTAAACCTACTTTAACTTATAGGATCGGCGCCGAGGCTCAATTTCTTTATACATATCTCGCCTACGATAAAAAAAATGACACCAAATATGAAGCGTATATTCACCCGGTAACGGTCAACATTCCTGTGACAGCCACGTATCATCTGCAACGCAAGCCGAAATTATCATTCGGATTTGGACCATCCTTTTCTATACCCGTAGGTCAATTTTCGAGCGAACGACCTGCGAATAAAAATTTCAACACTTACCTCGACTTTATTTTATCCAAAAAGATTCATACCGGAAAAAACAATATGCGCATCGAATTGGGCTTTGCGCTTGGTCTGTTTAATATGATTGACACTTCCGCAGAAGACCCATACACATCCGTTGTTGACCAAGCAAAACGAAATGTTTATTCACTCAAAATCTACTTCAATTAGCGCTGTTAATAACCTCATTCTATTCCGGTTTTACACTAACCCTCGCATTGTATTTTTAGAACTTGACATTTGCCGCCATGAATACCGACGAAATCATCATCAAATTAGAGAATGCCGAGATTAAACAACGCGAAAATATCGTGTTGCGTGATGTTAATTTAGAAGTTCACAATGGTGAATTTATCTACTTGATTGGTCGAACTGGCAGCGGAAAAAGTAGTTTATTGAAATCGCTTTATGCTGATTTACCCATTACCAGCGGAAAAGGTCAATGCTGCGGTTATGAGTTGAACAATATCAAACGCAATCAAATTCCATTTCTACGTCGCAAAATCGGTATCATTTTCCAAGACTTTGAGCTCCTCACCGATCGCTCTGTAGATGACAATTTGGAATTTGTGTTACGCGCCACTGGATGGAACGACAAAAAAGCCATGGCCAGCAGAATGTCGAGCGTGCTCGATTTGGTAGGCCTCGAAGGCAAAGGTCATAAAATGCCGCATCAATTGAGTGGTGGCGAACAACAACGCGTTGCCATAGCTCGTGCACTGCTCAATACTCCCCATCTCATCTTGGCCGACGAACCAACCGGAAATCTTGACCCGCAAACAAGTCTTGAAATTCTCAACTTACTGCTTGCAATCAGTCATTCCGGAACCACCGTCCTCATGGCGTCGCACGACCATGCCACGATGAAAAAATTTAGCAGCCGAATATTAATCTGTGAGAATGAATCCGTGATGGAGAGTGACGCCCACTCTATCGTGCACGAATGAACAATGCCCCACATATCAGCGTGATTATTCCGTGTTATAATGCGGAAAAAACCCTGCAATCGGCCATTGATTCTGTACTTGCTCAAACCTATCCCAACAAAGAAATTATTGTGATCGACGGGGGGTCGACGGATCAAAGTCTATCCATCATCGAACGAAACGCCCCCAATATCGCCTATTGGGTGAGCGAATATGACCGCGGTGTTTATGACGCCATTAACAAAGGACTCACCGCCTCTACGGGCCATTTCATTTATGTGCTCGGTGCTGACGACAAACTCGCTTCCGACGAAATATTCGAACATGTTGTTCATCATATCGAACCCAGCATTGATCTGGTTTTTGGACATGTGCGTAATATTCACATCGCACATCCCTTGGTGCCGGAGGTGCACACGTCCCAATTCAGTAGCACTATCCTTTGGAAAAACACCTTACATCAGCAAGGCTGTTTCTATCGCAAAACATTGTTTGACTTGGAAAAATTCAATACCGAATACAAAATATTGGGCGACTACGATTTTCACCTAGGCCTTTGGAGAAAACAAATAAACACGTTCTGCTTGGATCAAACAATTGCCATTTGTGAAGCCGGAGGCCTTTCCAAACAAGTGACCTCAAAACTGTACAAAGAAGAATTACGCCTCAAACGAAATCGCCTATCATCGGGCTTGTACGCCCTATCCATTCCTTGGGTGGCATTGAAATATTTTCGAAAAGCCTTGTACGATTAGAGTGTTGCGTAAATTGAACGCAAAACTTCTTCTTCTTTTTCCCAATTCAAATCCTCAGAGGCAAACAAACAATTGGCTTTAAACTGTGCTTTATCGCTGGAAGAAATCGCTTTCATCATCGCAGCAGCTACTTTTTCTGGCGTAATTTCATCGATAATCCAACCAACCTGATAGGTGCGAATGATTCGTTCAAGTTCGGGCAACGCTGAGACGAGCACAGGTATGCCAGCGTGGATGTAATCAAATAACTTATTGGGTAGAGACAAACGATAATTTTCGTGCAGTGGTTTATCCAGCGATAATCCAAAGTCCGCACAAGCCGTGTATTCGCGCAATTCCGAAGCCGGCATTTTATCAAAAAACCAAACCTTCTCTTGCAAACTCTTGGTCGACACAATTTGTTTGAGATCAGTTAATGCTCTACCGCTTCCGATAATCAAGAGCAACGCATTGTCGACCAATGCCATCGCTTCCACAGCCTCGGCTGCGCCACGATCCGGATCGATGTATGCTCCTTGCAACAAAAAAATGGTTTTGTCTTCCGGCAATTGTTTGGAACTCCGAGTCACCTGCGGTGGTGACGATTTGCGAGGCATGTTGCGCACCACCTTCACATCTACTTTGTACAGCTCGCGGTAAATCGACGCGATACTCTCATTGACAGTGTATGCGTATTTCAGTTTGGGAAAAATGTCACGCTCTATGCGCAACCAGATATTTTTCTGAAATGAACGGCCTGTCAAGCCTTCCGCTTCGGTAAAATATTCATGAGAATCATACACCAGTTTTTTTCCTCGCATTCGAGACACGAGATAAGCTGGCAGCAGCGTATCTAGATCATTGGCCAAAATCACATCACAAGGATGAAAAAGCAGAAAAAAGAAAAGTCGGATGTTTAGACTTGCATAAAACAAAGCGCCACGACGAAAAGGCAAAGTAAATCGAACTATTTCATAAGGACGCTCAAAAGATCGGCTCTCCGGAAGTTTTCGACCGACAAGGGTTATAGCGTAATTCAACCCGCGCAAGGTTTCGCATACTTTCGCTACCCGTTGATCGAATTCAAGATCATTGGAAACCAATACAACGATTTTGCGCGACTTCATTTACATTTCCCCGTTGCGAATTTCCGCCAATACTTTCTTCGTATACAATGGAAAATCAGCATTCTGAATCCAACTGTAATATCCAGGATCTTTAATCAGAATGTCTTTTACTTTTTGGCCTTTGTGTTTTCCGAAATTGAAAATAATCTCTCCGTTTTCATCAAAAATCATGTGCCCCGCAAGATCCACTTTCTTTCTCCTTTCACTTAGAGCGTGAATTTTATCCATGTCGTTGACTATAGGATGAAACTCCACACCCGCTTTATCTTTTTGTACCGTATCCTTATAATGGTCCAGCATGGCAGAGAACACTTCGTATGTAGCCATGGCATCCGGCAAGGCTTCATGTGCGTCTTCCAAATCTTTTTGGCAATAGAACTTATAAGCTGCTTTTAACGACCGTGGCTCCATCAAATGATACAATACTTGTACATCAATCATGTTGCGGTCTTTTAGAGAGAAGTCGATACCTACGCGCAAAAACTCTTCTGCCAAAAGTGGAATATCAAATTTATTTGAATTGAAACCACCCAAATCGCAATCCATTAAAAACTTAAAGAGTTTCGATGCCACTTCTTCAAATTGCGGAGCATCTTTTACATCGGCGTCATAAATACCATGCACCATCGAAGATTCTATGGGTATAGGCATTCCAGGATTGACCAATAAGCGATTCTCTTTGCCTGGAGCACTTGGCAAAGTGTGTACTTGACCATCAGGCATCACTTTCACTACGGCAATTTCTACAATGCGATCACGCGCCACATCCACCCCGGTAGTTTCTAAATCAAAAAACGCGAGTGGTTTCTTTAAATTCAATTTCATGTATTGTAAACTTCTAAGTATACAAACCTAGGACAATAAAAGGGACTTAAAAAATAAATCCTACTTCAGGTCGTTCATGCCATACAGAGTAGCACACCGTACTTTACGGTGGAGGGTAGCAAAAGAAACCCTCGGAGGGGAGTCTCCGAGGGTTTCTCATTTTTATATTGGAAGTATATTATCCTTCTACTTTAATCTTGATATACTGGAACTGCTCATAGATGGTCTTATTGGCCTGAGCATCTTTTTCATATTTCTTACCTTGAACAAGATTCAAAGGCGCTGTGAAGCTAAAGTTTTCACCACGCTTGTATCCGCGTCGTTCCAATTCTCCAGCAATCATTTCTTCAGCTGTCTTGCCGCGCCATGCGCAAAGCTCTTCATTGCTCTTGAATTTGGAAGAAGGTACACGAGAAGCACTTGCCTCAACACTAATGGTCACTTTACCATTTTTCTTCAAAATCTTTTCTACGTCATCAACAAATTGTTGGAACTTCACTTCTTTAGCTCCAAAATCCTTCGAGTCGTAAACAAAATAGCGCGAAAATTCAGCGTATCCCAACGACTCTATAAACTGCGTTTTAATTGGATTCTTAGGATCGTAACCCAAATCGGTGACTTCTTTTGGCTTCGGAGTTTCAACAACGGGAGCTTCTTTTTTCGGTTCTTCCTTCTTTGGCTCTTCCTTCTTTGGTTCCTCTTTTTTAGGCGCTTCCACCACAGGTGTTTCTGCTGTCTTACCCAAGGTTACCGGGATCAAATACACTTCGCGTTCCAACTCTTGGAAACTGCTACTTGCCGGTACGCTGATATCATCCACCTTGATACGTTCTTTGCCCTGATAATAGTCGATATGATAATCAGTTGCCGGATTCAAGATGGCCAAATAACCACCATCGCGTTTACGTGGTTTGTACTCCGAAACCTCTCCTGATTTTTTATTGGTGATAACAATTTTCAAATCATCAGGAAGGTCTTTTCCTTCTTCACCAATAATAAATCCTTTCAACACAGCCAGACGGCTTTGATTTTCGTCGGTTGGCAAATTGATCAAATAAATATCTTTTTTACCATAGCCACCATCGCGCTCTGACGAATAGAAAGCTCGCTCGCCATCGGCCATCGGTTGAAAGAATACGTCGTCATCTACCGAGTTTAATGGATACCCCATCGAGATCGGATTTGACCATTCGCCATCCTCACCCATTTTAGCAAAAAACAAATCGAATCCTCCAATGCTATTGTGACCCTGTGAAGCGAAATACATACCGCGTCCATCTGGTGTCAAGAATGGTGAATCTTCGTTATACTTTGTATTGAGCACTGGACCGGCATTTAATGCGCGGCTCCACTCTCCATTCGGCAATTTCACACAACGATAAATATCACGTCCTCCGTATCCTCCCGGGCGATCAGAAACAAAGAACAATGTCGAACCATCCGCCGAAACTGTTGCGTGTGTTTCCCAGTTTTCTGTGTTGATGTCTGAACCCAATTTCGCTGGGTCGCTCCAAATTTCCCCGATAAGCTTGCTGTACAGGATTCGGCCATCACCCAAACTATCGCGATACACGAAAAGCGTTTGTCCATCAGGACTTACACTTATTGTTGCGTCGTTGTCATCGGAGTTCAAGTTCAAAATCTCCGGTTTCATCCATTGCCCTTCTTCGTCTTTGAAGGATACATAAATATCTTCTTTGAACTCGTTGGTTTCCGGGTCAAGAATACGGCTATTACTCGAATCAGGACGCATACGGCGGCTGGTAAAGAACAATGAGCTTTCGTCCAAAGCCAATACCGGGCTGAAGTCATTTTCCGGTCCATTCACGATCGGGCCTAAGTTGGTAATTACATAGGCTTTTGGATTGGCCATTTGAATCTTCGCTTCTTGAGCTTGGGCGATACCGTACTCCGCCATGCCATAAAGCTTATGTTTTTTAGAAAGCGATTTGGTCACCTTTTCATAACTCTCAATGGCTGCATCCAATTGATAGTTCATGTGCTGAGCCACACCCAAATAATATAGCGCGTCCACTGGGGCTTTGCGCTCCATAGGATCAAATGGATCGTAGTTCTTGCTGACTTTTTTGGATACGGCCACTTCCAAATAAGACAGTGCATCTTTTTTAGCATTGGCTGTCTGAAGAAGACAATATCCTAATTTATAGTTGACATTGGCATTGTTTGGATCTGAATCCAAGATCAACTTCCATTGTTTGATCGCTTCATACCAAAGATTTTCTTCCATGAGTTTATTGCCCTCAAGAAATCGAGAAGAGTAATCTCCACGATCCTTCACCGGTGTGGTGGCCAACATGGTCACACTCACGAATATGAAGAAAAAGAATATAGCGCGTTTCATTCAGGTTTAGTTTTTTTGAAGAGGGTCAATCGTGTATATGTATCGTCTAAAGAGCAAGTTAATTAAAATTCGCGATCTACATCAAACGCTTCAAGATAATCTGCTACGCGACGCACAAAGCTACCGCCAAGTGCACCATCTACCACGCGGTGATCGTAGCTGTGGCTCAAAAACATCATATGACGGATACCCAGTGTATCGCCAAATGGTGTTTCGATGACTGCCGGGCGCTTGCGAATGGCTCCCACAGCCATGATGGCTACTTGAGGTTGATTGATTATCGGCGTTCCCATCACATTTCCAAAAGTTCCCACATTGGTCAACGTGTAAGTTCCGCCTTGAATATCATCCGGGCTCAATTTGTTGTTGCGTGCACGATCAGCCAAGTCGTTCACTTTACTTGCCAATCCCACCAAATTCAATTGATCAGCGTTTTTTATCACCGGTACGATCAAGTTTCCGGATGGCAATGCTGTGGCCATACCGATATTGATGTCGCGACGGTAAATCAAATTGGTGCCGTCAACGGAGATATTGATTCCAGGAAAATCTTTAATCGCTTTGGCCACTGCTTCGATGAACAATGGCGTGAAAGTCAATTTTGTTTTGTGTTTTTGCTCAAAAGATTTTTTCACTTTTTCACGCCACATCACAATATTGGTAACATCCGCCTCCACGTAGCTCGTTACGTGCGGTGATGTTTGTTTGCTCATCACCATATGATCTGCGATGAGCTTACGCATACGGTCCATTTCCACGATCTCATCATTCGCACCAATGAATACAGCAGGCTTCGAAGCTGGTTTTGGAGCAGATGGCACCACTGCAGCAGGAGCAGCAGCAATAGGCGCAGTAGCAACCGGTGCTACGGCAACTGGAGCGGCTACCGAACCAGAACCACGCTTGGCGATGAAATCGAGTACATCATCTTTGGTCACGCGCCCGCCTTGTCCACTTCCATTGATTGTTTCCAATTCAGTCATGGAAACACCTTCAGCTTTGGCAATATTTCTAACCAACGGAGAATAAAACTTTCCGCTTGGTCCATTTTTCAATACTTCTTCTGCAATCGGCGTTGCCATGGCAGCCGCAGCGACATGAGTTTCTTCTTTCGCCACAGGAGCCGGGGCGGCAGGAGCAGCAGCTACAGGTGCAGCACTTGCGCCAGCACCAGTCCCAATCAACGCGATTGGTTGACCTACCTGCACCACATCTCCTTCTTTAACGAGGCACTTCAACAAGACACCATCTTCTGGCGAAGGAACTTCACTGTCCACTTTATCTGTGGCGATTTCAATGATAGGCTCATCCGCTTTCACGGCTTCGCCTTCTTTTTTCACCCACTTGATGATGGTGGCTTCGGCCACACTTTCGCCCATTTTAGGCAAGAGCAATTCTATTTGTGACATGCTGATTATCTAAATAAAGTCGTGCAAATGTACGGCTTTAAACCCCACGTTTCTCACCTGTTTAAAACGTGTTAATCAGCTAATTTTCAAGACTATAAAACCTTTGTTTCCTCAGTGTTATAAAAAAGCAATAAAAAGAAATAGAAGAAAACCACTCCTGCTTGCACCTCAAACATTGATTCAAACAACAGATTTAAGGCTGTAAAAAAGCCAATTCCGATGAACAAAAAACGCCCGGATTTCCACATCTGAACCAAGACAATGCATATAAAAATGATAAAAATGAAAAAACCAACCCAGCCATATTCCGCCCCTACTTGTAAGTATTGGTTGTGCGCATTGAGTCGTTTTTCTGCAGCATAC
>JBMOFW010000129.1:0-8308 GCA_049318685.1 Flavobacteriales bacterium | reverse complement strand
GCAATGGGACCTTCTCTTGGTCGCCAACCACGGGTTTGGATGATTCCACAATTCAAACACCTGTGGCCTCTCCCGATGTGACCACTACATACACCGTTTCCACGTACAGTGTTTGCGGTGATCTCATCCAACAAACATTTGAAGTGATTGTATTGCCCGTTCCCACAGTCAACGCCGGACCCGATGATGTTTTCTGTGAAAATGACACGTACACATTACAAGCATCCGTAGCCAGCGCGATGGCGTATGCATGGACGACTGATGATGGACAATTCGACTCCGGCGTCAACTCTTTGAATCCGGTGATCTCCACGCCGGGAACGTATACCTTATCTGTCACCTCACCCAATGGCTGTGTGAACAGCGATGACGTGATCATCACCGAAACACCTTTGCCGCTTGTCGATCTTGGAGAAGATGTACTCATCTGTGAAAACGAAACAACCGTGTTGACACTCTCGGGCACCTACGACAATATTGTTTGGTCGACCAGTGAAACGGCATTGTCCATATCGGTACCGGCCGGAAATTATAGTGTTGAAGTCACCACCGCCAATTGTTCGGCTACAGACGATATCAGCATTACAGAAGAAATTCTACCCACCATTGACTTGGGCAACGATGTCACGATTTGTGAAACCACAACGCTCACCTTAGATGCCGGTGTCGTGGTGAATTGGCAGGACGGTTCCAGTGCGCAGACCTATGAAGTAGAAATACCCGGTATGTATGTGGCCACCTTCACATCGAATGGTTGTTCGGTTTCGGATAACATCGAAGTGACGATCGACGCCGTCCCCGAATTCTCGTTGGGTGCAGATCAACTCATTTGCGCAGGCGAAAGTATTACACTCAATACGCCGTCTTCCGCTATTTGGAGCACGGGGGAAACAGGAACGTCCATTACCGTTTCTTCACCCGGATTTTATTCCGCCATCATTCAACAAGGCGCCTGTGACTTTAGTGATGTGATTTCCATTTTTCAAGAATTGGCGCCCACCGTTGATCTCGGCGTAGACCTCACCATTTGCCTCGGTCGTGAGCTTGTCTTGTCTGCGATGGACGATAATATTACCACCTACACATGGAATAATGGTGATACATCACATCAAATTTCGCCTAACACATCGGGTGAGTACAGTGTTGTTGTAGAAAACCAATGCGGATCAGCTTCAGACACCGTGTTGGTGACCTTCGAAGAATGCGACTACTTCATTTATGCGCCCAACGCCTTCACGCCCGATGATGATGGCATCAACGATGTGTGGTCGGCCAGTACATTCAAAATTGATTCTTTTGAAATTTTGATTTATGATCGATGGGGTGACATCGTATTCACCTCCACTGATCCGAATGCTGTTTGGATGGGCAATAAAAATGGCGGTGCATATTATCAGCAAACCGAGATATTCAATTTTCTGATAAAATTCACCGCCAACACCACAGAGGCGCAATACCTCCGCGGCCACATCGCCCTCATCCGCTAGTTTAAATCAAACTGCTATTTGAAATATTTTAGGATTCGCGCTTTATCCTCAATCTCCTTATCATTCTTGTGATATAACTCTATGAATGTAATTTTTTGATCCTCCGGAAAGTGGGCATAAATCAGTCTCAGTCCTGAATTCACTCCTTTTCCTTTTAGTGATTTACAAGCTATTTTTTTCACCTTGATGACACAGGTCTTTATTCCTAAATGTTCTATTTGAAAACTGAAGGGTGGTCGCTCCTCTGGTGTAACTTCTAACACACGTTTAACCACTGCTAAATCATCATGAAGTGTTCTGTACTTTTTCAATAGACTTTTCAAGTCCTTTTGAAATTCAATCAATTCGTCAAAACGCATCACGCCTCCATTTCATCCCCATAGTTTCTCACAGAGAATGGTGCATCTCTATAAAAAACGAATTCATAATTGATTTCCTCTCCATCTTTAGAAGCAAGCCAAGGCATGTCTTTATGAGAATAATTGCTGATGGCATTTGCAGACCAGTCGCTCATCTGTTCAATGACCCTATCGATAACTTCCTTTTCACTTGCTTTCATTGCTGTTAAATCAGCTTTCTCTAAAGGTAAATAGCGCGTTTGAGTATAGCCGTGATAAGCAGTCTTCACTTTCTGCAACTGACCTTTTTCTATCATCTGATGGATAATGGCGTCTAATTTTTGAGGCACTGGCCCATAAGGAAGTTTGCGATATTTCGCACCAGTCAAATGCTCTTCGTACAGTTCGTAGTAATTGAAATCAGAAAAATAAAGTAGCTTGTAAAGGACCGTTTCTCCCACATTGGGCTTACCGGCACAGCGCTCAAGAATATACAACAAGACATTCTTAAACTTACCGACCTGCATGGTTGGCACGGAAATTCGTTCTTCGGATTTCTTCAACTTCTTTTCTTCCTTGATCTTCACATCCGCGTTGGCAAAAAAATCCTTCGACATAAAATCATCGAGTGAAAATGCCAAAACCGAGGATAATTTTTGCAATTCAAGAATATCCACACTTCTGTTTCCAAGCTCTATTTGAGCCAAAGACGGACGAGAAATGTGGACGCTTTTTGCCAGATCCTCTTGCGACAATCCTTTCAATTTTCGAAGATCTGCGATCCGTCGACCGATTTGCTTTTGTGATAATTTTTCGCTCATTTCTAATTCAATTGGCACGTCCTGGATGCAAAGATAATTCTTGTTTCAATACAAAACAACGCCTTGTTTCATTTTAAAACAATCATAAATTTAGCGGAATGCCAAATGAATCCCTTCTACATGGGAAAAACATCAAAAATCAAACTGCACTTTGTTGTATCCGCCGAAGCACCCCAAGCCGCCTTCTACGTTGGAATAAATAATCGCCGGCTCTGAAAAAGGACTGTCGCCATTGAAATTATTCAACGACCAATGAAATCGATAGTATTCTTCAGAACAATTCATTACAAAGGCAGTTGCTGAAACTTGCGACCCACTGCTGTAATAGTACAAGCGCGTTTCTCTATTCACCTTCCCATCACTCAAATTATCATCATTCACATAATCTTCTCCCCAGTAGCTAAAACCCGATCCACCATACTCCGCGTAATACACCAATCGATAATAATTAAATCCATCACTCACATCCGCCAAGGTCATTTTCAGATCACCATAGTAATCGTATCCGTAGCTATTTGGAATGGAGTCGAACTCTACGGTGCCGCTCAAAATACTCGCAGGAATACTCGGAACTGTAGTTGTTGCTGATACCTTTTCCCCCGACGGACTTGTTACGGTCATGGTATACGTGGCACCGGCTACAATAGGAAATTCTGTAGTGCTCAATGCGTAGGTATACAGCTCATCGTTCATCTCTAATGTGTCGGTGATGGTTCCATTTGAAATGGTCACTATCATGTCCGGTTCTGTTTCAAAGTCCCCTATATCTGAATCATTTTCTTCGCCAAATACGGGACTTGAATAACGAACAACGGCTTGAATATTCGTCAACTCCGGACCAATAAACGAGGTCAATACGATTTTGGGATCCACTTCAGGAAGTTCAATATCCGCCGTGCGCTCGCATGAACTCAGTGTTCCAACCACAACCAAGATCAATATATACTGTGCAAATTTCATTTTTTATCAGGATTAAAATTTATATGACCAAGACACCGAAGGAAGAATTGGGAATAACGAGATCTGCTTCAATTCAGCAGAACCATCACCATTGTCTTCAATCATGTAGAAATACGGATTGAATCGACTATACGCATTGTAGACACTCAACTCGAATGTACGTTCACAACGCTTCAGTTTTTTGTGCCATTGTGCAGAAAGATCCAAGCGATGATACGGTGCCATACGAAACGCGTTCTTCCCGCCATAATCACTAACATTATACGTGTTGCCCCAGTGTGCAGAGGAACTACCGTCTGAAACAGGATCGTGGCCAGTCACCGAGTAACTCGCCAAAGGAAGTGTAATCGCTTGACCGGTGCCGTACACCCACGTCGCAGCCAAGGTCAAATTTTCATCCAATTCATATATACCCACAATGGATAAATCGTGTCTGCGATCATAGCGCGCATAAAACTTTTCACCATTATTCAATTCATCAAACTGCTGCGTGGTCCATGACAAGGTATATCCAATCCATCCCGTGAGTTTACCCACTTTGCGTTGAATCATAAATTCAGCACCATAACTTTCGCCCACACCGGAAGTCACGTTTTCCTCCCAACTTACCGGATCGTTGCTGCCCAAATTATCCAACATCAAGAAGCTCGCGCCTTCTTTGTATCCGATGATGTCTTGCATTTTTTTATAATACGCTTCCACAGTTACCGTCAAGCGGGGTTCGGCCACATCGCGGGCAATACCTATAGCCACTTGATGCGCGCGTTGCGGTTTGACCAAATCCGTTGCAGGCACCCACAAATCCGTCGGCAATCCCGCTCCGGTGTTGCTCAACAAGTGCAAGTATTGCGTCATATAAGAATAGGATGCTTTCAGACTCATATTGTCTTGAAGCATGTATCGCGCACTCACCCGCGGTTCTACACCATAATAACTTTTGCTGCCTTCGGTCAAGAAATGACTTACACGCAAGCCCACATTGGCTTTCAATTTTTTCGTCAATGTCCAATCGTCCTCGATATACACGCCGCTTTCCAAACAGTCTTCTACATTCTGCTCCGATTCGGCTTCCCAGTCATCCGAACTTTTCACCACAACAGCGTTGGGGGAAAAGCGATGGTATGAAGCAGATACACCCATACGCACATAGTGATTGGGCGATGGGCGCCAATCGATATCATGTTTTACAGTCCAGTCGCGAATGGTACTTCTGAAATCAAGCGAAAATTGATCGTCGCCATCAATGGTTTCGAAAAAGATACCCATGCGGTATTTGGAGAAAATCAATGACGTATTCGAAAACATTTTATCATTGATGATGTGGTTCAAACGTGCAGTGGCCGTAGCATTGCCCCATTTGATTTCACCATTGTCTTCCGAGTCCTGATCATACTTGGGGCGGAAATAGAATTTATCGCGACCAAAATAACTGCTCACATAAAGACGATTGCGGTCATTGAGAATGAAATTCACTTTCGCGTTTAAATCATAAAAATAGTATCCCGCTTTTTCATCCTGAGCTAAAAATGGATAAATCAATGCATCGATATATGTGCGGCGCGCGCTTACCAAGAAAGAAGATTTTCCTTTTTTAATCGGTCCTTCAAGCATCAAGCGGGAGGCGATCAAACCTATTCCTGCCTCACCGTGGAGCTCTTCTTTATTACCATCCTTCATTTGCATTTCTAAAACAGAAGACAAACGGCCACCATAACGCGATGGAAAACCGCCTTTGATCAACTCAACACTTTTGAGTGCATCGCCATTAAACAAAGAGAAGAAGCCAAACAAGTGACTGGCATTATATACCACGGCATCGTCGAGGATGATCAAGTTTTGATCAGGTCCGCCACCACGCACATAAAAACCGCTACTGCCTTCACTTCCTTTCTGCACCCCAGGAAGCAATTGAATGACTTTGAGCACATCTTTTTCTCCCATGAAAGCGGGAATCTTTTTAATCTGTTCAATGGGAATTTCAATGCTACTCATCTGGGTTTCTTCCGCCACTTTGCGCGTTTCTTCAGCACTAATAACCACTTCGGCCAGCTCCTTCGATTCGGGCGATAATTGGACATCCAATCGACCCGACTTGGTGCCCACTCGATAACTGCGGCTTTCGTAGCCAAGATAGCGCATCATAATCGTAGCACTATCTCCGGAAAGCGTTATGGAATAAAATCCGTAGTTGTTGGTGGTGGTTCCTACTTCTTGTTCGATACAAATGATACTTACTCCGGGGAGGGTTTCGCCACTGCCTTTTTCAGTGATTGTACCGCTGATGGTAAACTTGGATTGTGAAAACAATGCTGTGCTTAGCAGCAAAGCCAAGAGGGTGAATGAGAGGCGCATTAAAATAGTTTAGTGTGTAAAAATGACGGTTGTCAACGTCGGAAAGTTACATTTATTTCGAAAAAATGGCAAAAGAAAAAAGGCCCTCCGTTTCCGGAAAAGGCCTCTGTTCTTTAGGTAATTTAGCGTTCGCTTTAAACAATACCGCTTTGCTTTAGCCAGTCGCGAAGAAGAGTTCTCTCTTCTACAGCGAGTTGTCTCATGGCTTTGCGGAGTTCTTTTCGAAAGAGCATCGCATCAAACGTCACGTTGCCCAGCACTGATTTGTAATACTCCAACATATATGTTTAAAGTTAGGTTAGGTTCTATTTTCAAATAGAGTCCTCATGACCTTCTCCAAACTTCTTAAGGGTGGGTAGAAATTCGAAGCCGTTGCTTAGATACCGTCAGATAATTGTTGTTTCGAGTTCTTTAACGGGAGCGCTTTTTAAAAAGTTTCAAGAAAAATAAAAAAGGGGCCGAAGCCCCTTTTAAGTATCTCGATTCCAATGTTTATCTAAACATAAATATGGTTCCTTCCAACTCGCGATAGTCTTCCTCGTGTATAGACTTCACTTTCAATCGATACATATAGATACCATCGGGCAAATAGTATTCACCGCCTTTGTAATCTCCTTCCCAACCTTGATCAGGCGTATTTGTTTCAAAGATCATATCTCCCCAACGATTGAAAATCATCAAGTGATAATACTCCGGATCGATGGCATTGGTGTAAGTTTGGAATACATCATTTATTCCATCGTTATTCGGCGAAAATGAATTCGGCACATAGAACGTAAACTCTTCTTTTTCAAACATGGCCCAGACCGTATCTGTGGCAGTAAATACATAATTCACTTGATCATTTTCACTATTCGGAGTCGCATTGCTCACTAGCGCTTTCCAGCCTTTGAAGATCCAATATGGCTCCGGTGTTGCTGCAAAATCATAAGACACCCCTGTTTCCAACTCCACCGTTTCGTCGGTTTGTGTGGTGAATGATGAGGCAAAATTGACTGTCCCAGCATATGGTGGTTCAACCACTACAGTAATGGATCTGTGATCAATCACGTTGTAGATAGCAATCAATGTATCGTCTTCCATCAAATGTAAAATCACGTTGGTGTTGAATTCATCAGGGCTCAATACGTGATGATTTAATTCCCAGTGATCAAATACACTCCAAACATCAGTTGGAGTGGTAATGAAATAATAATCCAAATCGCCTTCAAGAACTTCTGTTTGTGGATATGTGGTCAATGGCACCGCATCCATGGTGATGGTTCCTGCACCAGCCGGAAACACGTCCACAGTTAAGCTAGCGTGCGGAATAGCATCAAATACAGCAACAATGGTATCGGTCAAGCAAGAGGTGAACGATACAGTAGTCGCATTGTCATCTGGAGTCAATTCAGCAAAATCAGATTCCCAATGATCAAACACAAACCAATCATATTCAGTCAAAGCAATTGTTTGTACACCGCCCAATGTAAATGCAAACTCTTGAGGATTGGAAGTCATCGCTACTCCATTTACTTCGATCATTCCAGCGTCAATTGGATCTGTCATCACAACAACATTGGCGAAACCGGTGCTTTCCATAAAGTGCGCCACAAGGGTTACGTCACTTTGAATGGTCATAGTGGTATTTGGATTGGCCGCATCTTCAATAGTTCCGGTGCCCGAGATGATTTCCCAACCGGCAAAGGTGCCACACTCTCCATCCGGTGCTTCAATATCAATATCTAAATCAGCGAAGAATGTACCGCTCCATGGCGCTGTCGTATCATCCAAATCCACCGAGTTTATTTCAATTTCTCCGACACCATCAATCTGAACAGTCAACGTATAAGCAGTCACATCATAACAGTCCTCAATACCACCGATAACTTCGTCATTGCAACGGTCTAAAATGAAGTTTCGAATGGTTTGTACATTGTTCTCCCAATCTGCATATGAACCGCCCCAACGATCGCATTGACCCTGCATTTCGGGTGCAATGTGATTGGCCATACTATCCAAAACATGGATCATTTGATCGCAAGAGAAAATGGTATTGGATAGCGCCGCATAGCGTTGAATATAATCCGCAAAGAAATCTTCATTATCAAACAAAGCATTCAACACGGGGATGTGCCCTTGTCCTCCCACATCGCCCATGCCATCAATTTGACATGGATCTGCAGTTGGATCAGTGCTAGGTACACCGGTGTAATTTACGTAATGTCCAAAAGTGGCGTCATTGTCCCAAAGGGCATATCTCCAGCGTTTGGCATCTCCGTCTGGATGACGACCTCTCCACCATGCTGTATTCCAATTGAGCCAGTCGGTGCAGACTACATAACCATTTAAAATGAAGTAATCAATCAAG
>JBMOFW010000128.1:0-8311 GCA_049318685.1 Flavobacteriales bacterium | reverse complement strand
GCGCAACATGGATGTCATACGATCGCTCTCTATTTGAGAGTCTCCGTAATGAAGGATATGAATGTTCTCTCCTTTGTCGCGGGCCTCGTGCAAGGCTTCAAAAAAGGCAAACAACGGAGAACTGTCTTCATTTTTAAATTGAATCGAGGTAATTTCTTGAATGCGTTTAACATTCAAACTATCTATCGCCGTTGTATCCGAAGCAGCGCTATCCAAGGCTGCCAGATAATTTCCCACATCTTCAATCGTGTTTATCGACGTGGTATCCCAAAGTGAATCCCATGTTTTAAACTTCAAATGCACCCCTGCTATATTCACTCCGTCTTTCGGAAAAATATACATCAGTCCCATGCTCACTGCGCCAACCGCGATGAGCACTATCAAGATGATTACTGGGCGCATTTTCAACACGGTTATTCGACGATCTTAAGTTCTGTTCTTCTATTTTTCGCTCTACCTTCTTCTGTGGCATTGTCAGCAGTTGGCATGGTTTCACCATACCCTTTCGCGGTAATTCGTGCCGCCTCTACTCCTTTCGAAACAACGTATTCCACAACCGATTTGGCGCGGTTTTCAGAAAGCTTTAAGTTGTCGGCATCATTGCCCACATTATCGGTGTGCCCACCAATTTCAACTTTGATCGTTGGATTTTTCATGAGCAAATCAGCTAAGCGATCGAGTTCTACTTTCGATGATGGCAATAGATCAAAACTATTTGTATTGAAGAATACGTTGTTCAGCACAATTGGATCACCTGCTTTCAATTTTTGCAATTGAATATTCAATTCGTAAGGAACCGGAGATGTATAATTTTTCAATGAGAAATTTCCACTGTAAAACAAGTAGCCGTCTTTGCTCACGAACATGGCGTAATCTTTTCCGGAGGGCAAGCAAAGCAAGAAATCGCCCAGTTTGTCATTGCTCCAAGTCTCCACGGCCACCTTGCCTGTCTCAAGATCGATGAGTTGCAATTTGGCACCGAGTTTTTTGAAACTGAGTTTGTCGCTGATGATTCCATGCACATAGGTCACCAATGCCGGACGAGCGAATTCGGGTAATTCGAAAGAATACAAATCCAATCCACCAAAACCACCTGCACGTTCACTCGCAAACAGGGCCAACTTTCCTCCCGCCGTCACTTGCAGTGAATTTTCATTAGCCAATGTATTGATTGGATAGCCCAGATTTATTGGAGTGTCCCATTCGCCATTCGGCAACATGCGGCTCATATAAATATCCAAACCGCCTAAGCCGGGATGTCCGTTGCTACTGAAGTAGAGTGTGTGTCCATCAGGATGGATCATCACACTTTCTTCTTCAAAGTCAGTATTCACACGACCAGGTACTTTTTGCGCGGGCGACCAATTCCCATTGTCCATGATGTACGAAAACCAAATGTCTTGTTCGACATATCCACGTGGAGAGCGCTTTCCGCGAACGAAGTACAACGTCTTTCCATCAGCACTAAAACTTGGTTGCGATTCCCATCCGCCCGAGTTGATGCCTGCACCCAGATTTTTTGCGGGAGTCCAGTTGTTGCCCGTTTTCATAGTGTAAAACAAATCACAACTGCCCATGCCTTGGCGTTGCCCCCCCCATTGACCGTCGCCGGTTTCGCAGGCCGTGAAGATGATGGTTTGACCATCTGCTCCCATAGTAGGTGCCCCTTCATTCATCGGTGTATTGATTTCCATTACGGGTACCGCATCACTCCATGTTCCGTTTGTTTTCTCAGAGATGTAAAAGTCTTCTTGATATCCTTTGGTTGAGCGAGAATCGGAAACTTCGCGGGTGAACAACAAAGTGGATTCGTCAGCGGTGATACAGGGATAGTATTCATTGCTCGCTGTATTGATAGCACTTCCCAGATTGATGGGCGTGAAATTGACAGGGCTTGCTATCGCGCTTTTTGCAAAGATGCAACTCGACAAAATCAACATGCCCCGCTTTTCCAGTTTCGGGGTAGTATGTGGCATTTTTACATACTTGCCAGCCGCATTTTCAGCTTCAGCATATTTTCCCAAACTGAAGTAGCATTCGGCCAACATGAGCCAACCTTCATTGTAGTATCGTTCGTCAATCGCCAATGCTTTTTCGATGGGCTCGATAGCCGCTTCCATTTCACCTCGATCATTGTAAGCTTGCGCCATCATGTACCAAGCTTCGATAAATTGAGGTTCAATATCGACCGCTTTTCGAAGTCCTCCTAAAGCGCCATTGAAGTCGCGCAAATCGTAGAGAGCAACAGCTTCTTCAAATTGTTTGATGGCCTTTTTATTGGTGATCGTGTATTCAGGCTTCTTCTGCGCCAAAGCAGACAAACTGGTGATCAATAAGATAACAACAGAAAATAATATTCCTCTCATTTCGTTTGGGGGTTCTGTTTTGAACATTTCAACATTCGAGCCGAAAGTACCAAAGTGCTGATGAACACAGAAGAATTCACCAATTAATTTTCAACGTTGCCCTACTGATAGCCCGACTAAAATGATATCGTGTTGATAATCCTTAACATCACTTGCATTGAATTAGTACAGATCGGGGCTATTTTTGCACGTTTTTATCCGGAATTGATATGACTCTCGAACCATTAGAGCTGCTGGAGATTAAGGAAGGCAAGAAGCTCTACGATTATCAGAATGATGCGCTTGAAAAGATTTTCGAGCGTATTCGTAAATTTCCGGACAAATACAATCTCTGTTTTCAATTACCCACGGGGGGCGGCAAAACCGTCATCTTTTCTGAAATCGCCAAACGCTACATCGCCGAAACCGGAAAGAAAGTATTGATACTTACTCACCGCGTCGAGTTGTTGGGGCAAACGAGCAGAATGTTGAATGAATTCAACGTCAAAAACAAAATCATCATCAGCAAGGTCAAGGAACTCCCTGATCAGAATGACTATGATTGTTTTGTAGCGATGGTAGAAACGCTCAATAATCGATTGCGTGATGAGAAGATTGAGATCGAAAAAGTGGGATTGGTGATTGTCGATGAAGCCCACTACAATTCATTTAGAAAATTATTCAAGTGGTTTGAAAACAACATCATTCTCGGAGTCACCGCCACGCCCCTATCGAGCAATATTCGTCTGCCTCTCTACGAGAATTACCACGAGTTGATTGTTGGGGAAAGCATCGCAAGTCTCATTCAAAAAGGCTTCTTATCACGTGCCACTACCTACAGTTATGACGTTAGCCTGCACTCGTTGAAAATTGGTATCAACGGAGACTACACTGTAAGTTCGAGTGAGAAACTATACGGCAATTTTTTCATGCAAGAAAAATTGTTGTATGCCTACGAGCAAAAAGCGATGGGTACCAAAACATCGATTTTCAATAATGGTATCAACACCTCGAAGCAGGTGCAAATGATGTTTGCAGAAGCGGGATATGAATGTAAACACTTGGATAATACGCACAACGAAGCTGATCGCCGCGATATTCTGGAGTGGTTTAAAGTGACACCCAATGCCATATTAAGTTCGGTATCCATTCTGACGACCGGATTTGATGAGCCCACTGTGCAGACGATAATTTTGAATCGTGCGACAAAATCGCTAACACTCTACCACCAGATGATTGGTCGCGGTTCGCGCGTTATTCCGGGCAAAACCGAATTTAATGTGATTGACCTCGGAAACAATGCTCGTCGATTCGGGCTTTGGGAGCAATACATCGACTGGCAAGATATATTTGCACATCCTCACGCCTACATCGAAAGCATCACGAGTGATGAGGCAATGGAACGCGAAATGAAATATGAGATGCCTGATGAAGTTCGCGAACGATTCATGAAGTCTCCGGTCATTGATTTTGATATCAAGGAAGAATATCTTCGGATTACTCGAAATGGAGGTAAAGCCAAAGATGTTCTCGACAAATCAATCAATCAGCATTTCACGATAATTTCTGAAAATGCCGGTGATTTATTTGAAGCATTGGAACTGGCAAAAATTCTCCAACCCGATATTAAAAGCCGTTTAAAACATTACAGTTATTGCATAAGCAAATCAACCGATAGTTATTTGGAATGGCTAAGGGATGAATACACTCGAAAGCTGAACCAAAAATTGCGTATCTACTTGACGCAATAGCTTTGTTATCAAACGATTGGACGCAAAAGAACCGATCTTAATATCGGTATTCCAAAGGTTTTCAGTACATTCGCCCCCTGCCTGCAAGCAGTATAATTCGAAACAACACCAAAAGAGTAAGAAATGAAACTCAAAACAGACAACATCTTTCAGGTTATCGAAATCAATTCGACCCCGGAAAGCGTGTATGAAGCTTTGACCAATGAAAAGTTGCACTCAGAATTCACAGGAATGTCTGCGCACATTGAGAGTAAAGTAGGAGGTGTATTTGAAGTAACTGATGGAGAGAGCTTTGGTTACACCGTTAATCTCGAGCCGAATCAACGCATTGTTCAAGCATGGAGTCATAAATCATTTACCAAAGGATTTTTCACGACGGTGCATATTGACTTGGAAAAAACTCCCGAAGGCGTTCGCATCAACTTCAATCACTTAGGAGTTCCTGAGGAACACAGTGGATGGTTGACAGAAGGATGGAAACGCATTTATTGGGAACCTCTCAAACACTTCTTAGAGAAGTAATCAATAGCATTTTACTTGATCTATTTTCTTTTTGAAGAGATTCGAGAAACCACAAACGAATTCCTCCCAATTATCGAATTCTTCTTGGTACACCACGCCTACACCTTGTGTATAAGGTGATTGCTGTGCATTGACCATTCGGAAGTCGTTGCTCTCATTGTACACCACAAGACGAATCTTGCCTTCTGGAGTTATTTTATATTCCAATCGAATATCACCGATCAGGTTGGATGGATTCTGATTTGCTGACGAACCGCGACTTACACCAACGTTTGAACTAATGGCCAAACGTTCGTTAAACAACTGCGTACTCAATGCCAGTGCGATTTCCTCATTGCTGATTTCATCTCCCGGTCGGTAATTGAAGCCGAGATCAAAGTCGTCGCTGATTTGGCTAAGCCAATTGGATATTTGAGAAGAAAGCAATTCCGTTCCGTTTTCTGCCAATGCGTTTCCAGTGCCTGATGACTCTGAATTGATATTGGGAGGACTTACAAATCTGCGCATCACGAGCAAGGCAAAGGCTTGTCGATTGCGTTCTTGGTCTGTACTGATCACACTTTGCACGCGACTCTTGGTCACTTCATCGACCGTTGGAAGCTCGATATCAAAAGCTACCGCCGGTTTGAACATTTTCCCCGATAGATTCATCACCAAATCGATAGGCACTCGTTGTCCGGAATTTCCAGTCACATCATCCGTTAATATATCTTTTAGCGATGCAGATACTTTGTAGACAGTTTTCAAATTGAGATCGGCCGCAAATGGATCACCATACCACGAAATGGTGCCCCCGGGTCGAACAGAAAACTCTTTATTCAACAGGTTTTTTAGCGTAAACAAATAATTTCCTTTCACCAATTCAAGCGATCCATACATGTTGAATGTCGAAAGATTGTTGATCACCATGTTGAGATTTCCTTGGCCTTGGCCGCGCATCACGTCACCAATCGCCTCGTCGAAAATGATCTGGAAATACGCGTCAGGTGTGATATTCAGATTGAGATTCAGTTTAATGCCACTCAAATCGAGCGGAGGTTCTACCGTTGGTTTTGTTTTATCGATAAAGTGAATAAAATTGCCAAAGGTGATATCATCGGAAGAATTCATCGGCATGGCCAAAGAAGTTTCCTTCTCTGTTTTCACATTGATATCAAACTCCAACTGATCGTCATATCCGTATATATTCACATAGCCCGTTGTCATTGCTTTACCATAATACATCGAGTTCATTTCCTCGGTCGTATTCAATGCGAGCATAGGTGTTTCCATATCAACCATGATATCGAAATTCCAATCGTTAAATGCGCTATGTAAAATTTGTCCCGTCAAGAATCCAGGATTATTTAATTCATCGCGAATACCGATATGGTCAAAAGTGAACATATCCGGATAGATACCAATCTTCTCTTCTATTTTATAACGCGTGTTGAGATAGTCGACAAAAATACTTGCATTATTGAGATAGGCCGTGCCTCGCATTTGAGGTTCTTCGGGCTTGCCGGTCAAGGAAATCGTTCCGGTCGTTTTTCCTTGAATATCAAGAATGCCTTCGCCGAGAAACTCGTTGATAAAGGCTAAATCCAAGTCTTTCACTGTGGCTACAATATCAAGCGGACTTTCTTCGTCATTCATTTTGTAGTATCCTGCAAAGCTGAGCGGCACAAACTTTTCTTTCTCCAACTCACCATCAATGCGCAATCGTTTCATCGCATTTTCATACAAACTTTCTACACACAAATCGCCAACGAGATAGTCGTTCAATTTAAAATCCAACAACGTAATATCATTGGTAAAAATCATATCACCGTAGGCATCACGAATCGCGGCTGTTCCACTCATGATGCCGTAAAAATTGGGCTCTCCTCCGATAAATGGATTGATATTCTTGATGTCGAATGACGTGATATTCGCATTGAGCACATCTGCCGGGCGCTCTGAAATCATGCCGTCTAAAGAAATACTCTGCCCGTTGCTTGACATTTCAAACTGATTGAAATCAATCTGTGTACTATCAACCGAAACGCGACCTTTCTGGCGCAAACTCCAAATTTGATCATTGATACGCAAATTGGAACGTTCAAAAATGAAATCAAAATTTTGATATCCCCGTACCGCCAATTTTCCATTGAAGTCGCCGGAGTGAATTGATTCATCGCGCCCCCATGCCAATGCCGTATAAATAGTATCTTTATTTGTTCTTGTATCCAATGAAAAATCAATCATATCGAGTGTGCTGCCAATGACCAATTCATCGGTGAGCATGTTCATGAATAATGAACTATCTACCCGCTGTGCATCTATAATTAAACCGGTGATTTTATTGTCTTGAAAAGATACACTATCGCTTACCACGTTGATGACCAAAGAAGATTGAGGTTCATTGACCTCCAGGTTGACACGCGTGTTATTGGCCACCCGCAATTCCGGTATGAAAATTTCAGAAACTTGAGTAAAATCATGCACCTGCATATCTATGTTAAAATTCTGCTCCCGGTGCGTTCGCTGTGGTGGCTGATAGCTTGGAAGAATTTCAGAGATAATTTCTTCCATTGCCGGGGCAAATTCTTTCAAATCAAATTTCCCTTCCACCTGCGCGGTGGCAATATCCGAGTCTAATGTCACTTTCAGATCGCCTTGGCGCTCTGCGGTGAGGCGTAAATTCTCGAGATAATAATCTTTTGATTTGGCGCAATAGGTCAATTCTTTGATCTCCAAGACGCCTTCGAAATTGGCGAAGTCGAGTCCTTTGCTTTCTACACTAATCAAACCACTGATGCTCGAATACTCATAGTCTTTGAGCACATTGATTTTCTTCAAATCGGCATTGAAAATTTCAGCATCAAAGTTTAACTGTGGCTTAGCTTGCTTGAAATCAATTGTTCCTGAAAACAGCATTTCTACGTTTTCGTCTTCGATATAAAAATCGCCGCTGAAATAGCGTTGTCTAAAATTACCGTCGAGATGAATGTTGTTGTACGTGTATTGGTTGGCATTGATGGAGGCGATGTCTCCTTCGAATTCGGCATCGAGCGTGGCGACAGACAATCCCGAACCGTCGATACTCACATCAGCTGTAACCGCTCCCAGATTGGGATCATTGTAAAATTTACCCAAATCAAAGGCGGTTGTTTTGAGGCTACCCGAATAATAGTAATCATCATGGAGGGTATCCTCTTTGAACGCAATATCGCTGCCCACCGCACCAATGGATGTATTCAACTCACCAAAAGCAACAAAATCATGTAAATAACCAGTGAAATTCCCGGCGAAGGTCATTTGACCGAGTTGATCAAAATTAGCGGGAGTTTGTAAAAAATGTTGCTCATTGAAAGGAGGCAACGGAATACGCTCGAGTTCGCGCTTATTGGATGTAAGCTTGTCTACATCCAATGAAATGAATGTTTCGCTCATTTCAGGAAGGCCATCCATGCTGAAGTCCCCTTTGAAAACCGAGTTATCGTCAAATTGAATTTCAATTTTCTTTCCTTTCAATTCGGACACCTTGCCCTTGATGTTTCCTGAAATATAAATTGTTTTGTCGATGCCTTCGAGATCGCTCACAAACCAAGCGAGGTCACCTAATTGTAATTTCGTTTGCTTGAGCTGATGTTTCATTTTAACACGCTCCTCGAATTCATCGAAATCGTCAAAGCTCTCGAAAGCAAATTCGAGATCTCCGATAATGTTGGA
>JBMOFW010000127.1:0-8360 GCA_049318685.1 Flavobacteriales bacterium | reverse complement strand
ACTCCGTGAAGATGCAATTTGTAGCCTTGAGAATTTCCCGAAAGGTGATATACATGCGACAAATTGACAAGGTAGCTTTTATGGCAACGGAAGCAGGAGGGGTGTGTTTCGAAAACCAGTTGGAGATTTTTTAGTGTATTTCGAATAAGTTTTTTGGCTTTTTGACCATTGGATTGAAAATGGATTTCGATGTAATTGTCATCCGATTGGGCATATAGAAAATGGTGGACATCCAATTCAAGAACGATCTCGCCATTTTCAGCGGCGATGCGAAGCGTTGATTCTGAAGGGGTGTTTTCGAGGGGCGGCGCATGATCGAGCTGTTGATTGATCGCATCGCTTTCGTGTATGTATTTTCGATTGAGTCGGATTTGGTTTAATAAAATGACCACCGTTAGGGGAAAAGCGGCTACCGCTATAGTGAACCCCATAAAGAGCAGCAGATTAAGCAATCTGAAATCCGTGATGCCGATGGCGAACGAGTAGAGGAAGTTAAATAGACCGATCGACGAAACATTGACGATGGTCCATCCGATTTCGCGTCCGGTTGTCCATTTAGGCTCTGTAAAAATTTTAGGAAAAAGCTGAAAGATCACGATATTGAGGAGCACCATAGAGAAGAAGCAAACCAAGGCATAGCCGAGTACTACAGTTGTAAGGCTGTGTTGTAGTTTGTTGATTTCGAAAGGTTGAAAAATGCGGAGAAAGAGGAAGACGAAAGCACTAAAGAGGATGCTCGTCACCAATCGCTCACGAGGAGAATCACTAAATGGATAAGGTTTGTTGAACATAGTGAGTGCGCTAAGGTAATCATCGTTATTTCATTCTGATTCTGAAGTTTCTCCTTAATTTCGTTTCCACATGTCAAAAGGAGAATTAGTTCAGAGAAATTCGGAATCGGATAAATTCTTGAAGGATCAGAAGAAGTATGCGGATACATTAAAACGATTGCTCAAAACAGAGAAGGAATTAGAGAAGGAAAGGTCACGGTTGGATTCTAGAATGGAAAAACTCGTTTCCGTTTGCCAGCCTGTGTTGGATGAAATTATTTCTTTAAAAATAGAAATAGTAGAACTTCTTTTTTCTACCGTAGCAGCCGAGAATTCCCCAGAACTACAAAGAGAATATTATTACAAAATAATCCATGTAGCGAATGATATTCTTCGCATGCCGCATTCATTGAGTCATGCCAAATGCGAAGAATTGGGGGAGATGAGTAAAAATGCATCACAAAGAGTGGACGAATTGAGCGCTTTGATCAAAGAGGAGGAAAGACAGAAGTTGAATTTGAGCGCCGATGAACAGATGGATATGGTGCTCGAAATGTTGGATGAAGCGGAAACGGCTTGTGCAATGCACGGGGTTTTGGTAGATTTCTCAGATGCGGATATGACTTTACATCCATACGATTTTGAAGCCTATATCCGAGAGAAAATTAAGTTGGCTTTTCAGAAGCATGATGAAAAAAATCATCAGGAAAACGCTCGTCGTGAGGAAAGTTTTACGATGTCAGAAAAGGAAAAAGTGGTGGCTACCCCAGAGCTAACCACGCTTTACAAGAAACTGGTGAAATTGATCCATCCGGATAGGGAGCGGGATGAAACATTGCGAGCGCTCAAAGAGACCGCCATGAAAAAGTTGACCGTGGCTTATGAGAAGCGGGATTTGTTGGAACTTGTGCGTTTGGAAGCGGAGTGGTCAGGGGAATCAGACAAAGCAGCGTTGAATTCCAACCCGAAGGACATTAAGAATCACATAGGACTATTGCTTCAAAAGATAAAGTCGTTGAAGACAGCGAGAACCAATATGATTCACGACGCGAAGTATTTCAAACTGCGCTATATTGGAGTGACGTATTATGGCGTTTATGATGCATCGCCAAAGGAAATATTGAAGACACTGGAAGAAAAAAAATCGGCGACACACGAAACCCTGCGCATGCTTACCAATCCAAAGTCCCGCAAACGCGCTTTAAGAATGCTTTAGAAGGGAGAGTTTAAGTTGTGTATTGTTCTGAATCATTGTTCGGAATCATTGTCCGGAATCCGCAGCGGAGGGACAGAAACGGAATCAGTCCTTCGACAAGCTCAGGAACCAAATGAGAATGAATATAAAAGAAAAAACCCCTCGTTTGGGGCTTTTTTCTTTTTTACAGAAGTCTAATGATCTGTTTTATTTGACAAGGATTGTTGGACCTAATTCTTTGAGGAGGCGATCAGCTTCTGAAAGCGTGATGCGCACCCCATTGTAATATGCCGTAATAAACGCATCACCGATACCTAATGTCTTCGCGGCATCGCGCTGATTTACGGCTGCTTCTAAATTGTTATACATACCACTCGTATAACGGATCTTTTGGGTGGCTGTCAATTCACTGTTGAGCGGTGAAATGTTCTTCATATTGCTCGCCGGTACGGGCTTGCTATACACACCCACCTGAACGGTGTAGAACAACCCTTTCACCGTTTCTACTTGTGTCGCTGGTGCTGCATTTGGATAAGCTTTGTAGTAATCTCCATTGGCGGCGGTTGGCTGGGCAGCATTGTTCGTAGGCTGCGTTGTGCTAGTAGTTGGTTGTTGTGCAGTCGGAGCTGGCTGCGTAGCATTGGCCACCGGTTGTGTTGCATTGGTGCTGCCTTTGCGGTCTGCTGGGTTTTGGCCTTCATCACCATAGATGTATTCTTTCTCTACTGAGGCCTGTACATCGGTTTCGGTTTTGCCCATCGCTTCATAGAGCGGTATGCGCTTTCCATCGCGGTAAGCCACTACAAAGGCATCGCTATATCCCAATCGACGAATTTCCATTTTCACTTCATCGGCATTGTCGAAAGTGAGGAAGAATCCCGCGGTGTAGCGTGTAATACCACTGTTTAATGTTTGACCATAGATAGGAGCAAACTCATTGTACAAGTTCTGTGGAATGGCATTGCGGAAAGCACCAATCTGCACAGCATAATAAGTGCCTTGTGGCAAACGACCATCAACAGGTATCGTACGGGCATTGCTATATACGCCGCTTGCACGGGTGTACAAGTTTTTGGTCAGAATAGTCGGTGCTTCATAGTAGTAAGCGGAAGCGTCTGCTTCACTGTAGTAAGCATTGGCCTCTGCTGCGTTTGATGATGCAGACGATGGCACATTGGCATTGGCAGGTGTGTTGGCATTCGCAGAAGCCACTTCCGGTGTAGATGCTGCAACAGTGTTTTCGGCAACCGTTGATGTAGATTCCGGAGAGATCTCTGAAGCATTCTTAGTGGCCACACGTTCGCGAATTTCCGCCAGATTGCCGTAGCGCAATTCAGCCAGTTCTTGATCGTCGTACTCAAGTAGCATATCCATTTCGCCATGGATCTTCTTGATTTGTTCCATCATTTGAATGGCATGCATTTCTTTAGCAAAGGCCTGACGATAGAAGTCGTTCTTTTCAATGTCGTCCGTAACTGGTCCAGCTTGCAAGCGCAATGCTTGAGCATCTTCGTATTCTTTCTTCGCCGCATTGTACAGTTTGCGTACTTCGTCGCGCAACATGGTCCGGCTATTCAATTCTTCTTGATTTTCAGTATTGAGCGCATCCACTTCGGCCACCACTTGTTCAAATTCCAAGCGGGTCATTTCTTTGATCACCGGTTCATTCACCATTTCCATTTTCGCTCTTTGGAAATAGAGTTTTTCGGCTTTGCGGTCAAGACGTTTTTGTTTCTTCTTGTTCGTTTCGTTTTCAATTTCAGCTTCGAGCAACAAGATTTCTTGAGAGGTCTCGGCAATCTTGGCTGTCTCTTTCATGGTGCCTGCTGATGAACCGTGCTCTTCGTAAAGGCCTTCCAAATTGCCACTTTCATAAGCAAAAATTGATTCGGCTTCTACTGTAGGCTTGAAGGTTTCTTTGATCACTTCAGCGTCTTCCTCGATTTTGGCGATCATGGCTTCCTCTTCAGCTGCTTTTGCTGCAATCTTGTCTGCGCCCATTTGACGATCAGCTTCTTCTTTTTCAACTACATCTTCCAATGTTTGCGATGGCGTAGTGGCAGATGTTGCAGTGTTTGGCGAAGTTGGTTCGCTTGTACTTGCGGTCAATTGCAAATCGCTTTGATAGCTATTCAATTTTGCTTCTGCGATGCCATATTCTTTTTTCAACTCTCCAATACGCATGCGGATAGCTTCTGCTACCTTGAGATCAGTGCAGATGGCGAGTTTTTCTTGTTGTTCAGCCTCGAGCGATTCCAAGGTATTCATGTAGCCCTGAGTGAGGATGATTTGATCATCCAAGCGAGCTTGGTTGCTCGCACTATTTTCAATGATGGCTTTGTTGCCCTCTGCATAAGCGGCTTTGAATTGATCGAGATTTTCAGTTTCTTTTTCTAAGAAAGAAATAGCTGACTCCAATTCCTGATCGCGTTTTGCGATAGCAGCAATATCACTGGCGTTGGCAGCGGTCAATGCCGTGTTGGCGTTTTCGGCACGCTCTGCTTTCAACGCTTGAATCACTTCTTTTTGATAAGCAACACGCTCTGCTGTGCGCTCTACCTCGGTTCCAGGACCATTTTCAATCGACTGGAGTTCGGCAGTATAATCGGGCTCAACAGTATGTGTAATGGCACGTGCTTCTTCTTTATTTGCTACTGGAAGTGCCGCCTTATCGGTACTTTTTACTTGACCTTGCAATTCATTGCGGTAAGCGATCAAGTCTTGAAGTTCTTTTTTCTCTTCTGGAGTAATGCCGCTCATGCGCTTCATTTGTATGGCTTCGATGCGGCTTTCTGTTTGCTCAAGGGTATTGGCCATCACCATGCGACGTGAAGGCGCATTGGTAGGTGAAGGAGCACCAATCACAGCCAATGTGGCGGTGGTATTGCTGCGCATCACCATCGGGTCTTGAGAAACGGTAGGGTTGAATGTCCCGGCAGTTGCGGTTGTTGTATTTTCTACAATAACTTCTTCTGGTGTTGTGGTCTCTTCCGGTTGAGTTGCATTTGCTGCAGTCGTTGAATTTGTTGTGTTATTGACAGCAACATTCGTTGGAATGGTATTCTCTTCCGGTTGAGTGGTGTTTTCCGCAGCAGTTGTCGTATTTTCAGTAGCACTAGTCACCGCAGTGTTCGTCTCCGTCGGCGGTGTAGCGTTGTTCGAAGGGGTAGTGCTTGTTGTATTTTCTACAATAACTTCCGTTGAATTTGTATTCGTGGTATTCGAAGTGGTATCGTTTGCGGGAGCAGTCGACGTGCGATTCACGGCCACACTGGCTTCAACTGGTGCACCGAGCAAAGCCAAGGTTTGTGGATCGGTAATTTCTAAAGCTTCAAAGCGCGTTTCCATCGCTTCGATTTTCATTGCCAAAGCGTCTTTCTGAGCAGGATCCATTGGCTTGATTTCAGCAGGATTCAAACCGAGTGTTGATTCGGTTGAAAGCTTTTCGAACATGACCGCGCCAGCATAGGCATCTTTTGTTTCATTGCCCAATACCTGAACCTTTTCTTTTTGATTCACAATATTACGACGCACAGCATCGAGCTCGGCACGGGCATTGGCCAATTCTGTTTCAGCAGCTGCTTTATCATTTTTCTTTTTTGCAGAAGCCACCGCTTGTTCGGCGTTAGATAAACGCACTTGAGCATCTTTCTCGTCTTCACGAAGGTTGACTAATTTGTCTTCAGCGGCATGTTGCACGCTTTCCTTTGCACGGGCCTTAGCTGTGATTTCCGCAAGTGGGCTGCCATTGCCTTCACGCATGAGAATGATGCGTTCTTTTTCTTCTTTCAGCTCTGTGAGCACTTGGTCAAAATTGTCGGCCGCTTTGGCTTTTTTCAATTCATCCAAATTGGCTGCAATCGCATCACCGCGTTGTGCTTCGCTGTCTTTGTATTGCTTCACCGATTCAGCAGCGATCAGCGCAGCTTTCGCTTCGCGTTGCAACTCTTGTGCTTTCACCAAGTATGTCTGTGACTCGCGCAATTTCAACACATCTTCATCGCTGGTGTAGTTTGAAGTCATGCGACTAAGTTGCTCTGCTTTCACCAAGGCGTCATCAGCCTCTTTTTGTTTTTTCACAGCATACATATATGCTGCATTGTATTTTTTATCTGATTCAGCTAAGAAGTTGCGAATAGTAGCTATTTCTTTATCCATATCCGAAATAACAGATTCTACCGTAACACCTTCGCCAAAACCCGCCGCTAAAGGCGCATTCGCCAACGTTTTTTCCACAGCCATTTCCTCTGTGCCTTCAGCAGATTCTACAGGAACAACAGGAGAGTCGCTAACATCGAGACCCGCTTTTCTACGAAGCATTTCAGCCGCCAAAGCTGCAATATCTTCTTGAAGTGGTGTTTCAAAATAATTGTTGACTACTAATTTTTCTTTGCCGTTTTCTTTGGTCAATCGAATTTCTTGACGCAAGGCAACGGGTTTATCAAATGATGGCACAGTCACTTTGGCTTCGTGCACCACAGGACTGTTTTCGGTTTTTACATAATAGATATAATCACCGCCTTTCGGCACATATACAGTGTATGCGCCAGTCGATTTCGAAGTAGTGCTTTCAATCACCAAACGTCCGGTGAGTTCTTCACGCACTTGCACAGTGGCTTGTTTTTGTTCGGCATCAATTTCAGAAACGAAATCGCCTTTGAGGTACACCACTTGAAGCGGAATACCTTGCACCATTACATTGTATACATGCAAGTGATTTAAGTCGCTGGTACGTCCACTAGCGAAATAGGCTTTTTGATTGAGTGAGTCGGCGATATAGAAGATATCATCATCAGGCGTATTGATGGCGAAGTCCATATTGATCGCCGGACCAAATTCGCCTGTTTTAGGATCCATTTCAGAGCGGAAGATGTCGTATCCGCCCATGCTATTGTGGCCTTTAGATGAGAAATAAAGTGTTTTACCATTGCTATGGAGGAAGCAAAAATCTTCATCGTATTTGGTATTGACATCACCTCGCACTTTCACTGGTTCGCTGTATTTGCCATCCGCGAGAATTTGCGCGGTATAAATATCTTTTCCAGTGCTTCCATCTTTTCCGTAGCTCGAGAAATAGATAGTAGTAGAATTACCTGGATAATGGATTACTCCAGGCTGACTGGATTTTTGATCGAGTTTACTTTGTAATTCAACAGGTACTGTGAGGATTTTACCTCCGATACCTTCGAGATTCATGTAGCGGAAAAAGCTGCCCTTATCTGCTTCCGTCTTGTTAATCACCACTACATCCTTGATATTGGACAAAAGATTCGAACCGTAGATGCATGTTTCAATTTCGCGCTGAGCGTTGTACTTCGTTGAAACTTTGGGGTCGGCAACCGAAACGAATTTTTCGTAAGCCGCAACCGCTTCTCGGAATTGATAATTGAGGTGATAGGCTTTGCCGAGGTAGTACCAGAGCATCGGATCATCCACATTGCGTTTCGACGCAGAGGTAAGAAACTGAATGGCTTTGGATTTATCCGGATCACTGTAAATAGCACAAGCACCGAAGCGATAGCTATAATCCGCGTTTTGTGGATAAAGAGAAACCAGTTGGGAATAGAGCGGATATGCCTTCAGGTAATCACCTGAAGTGAAATAGCCGTTGGCTTCTTTTGCGAGTTGTTGCTCCGTTCCGGCCTTTTGGGCCAAAGCTGAGACAGCAAACACGGCCCATAGGGCGATGACCGTAGTTATGCGTTTCATGCGCTTAGATCAAATTAGACTTCCGTTAATACTCTGCCTTTCAGCAGCTTGTTTCATCTATATTGTGGTCGGGTCCTTGTCAAATGACCGCAATACACTGGTTTTAACGGAACTAGTCCTCTTTGGTTACAATTTTACATCAATATCAGTATTTTATACCGTTATTTTGCCGACTTATACAGATATACCTGTTAGTGGTTCATCTGCGGTGGTGATAGTAAAAAGCTAAGTTGGATCAAAGATATGCGAATTATTCGAATAGCCCTTATTTTATTGGCCTTGGGCGTAGTGGCCGGTGCCTTCGGTGCTCACGGATTGGAGAAAGTTATTGATGAACGTTCGCTCAAAGTATGGAATACAGGAGTGACCTATTTATTCATTCACGCGCTCGGTTTGATTGTCATTCAATTGATTTATGCACATCAGTTTATTTCATCCAAAAGTGCGATGTGGTCATCGCGATTGCTGTTGGTGGGTATACTTTTCTTTAGTGGGTCATTATTTTTATTGTCAACCCAAGCAGCCATCGGCATCAATTTTAGATGGCTTGGTCCAATCACCCCGATAGGAGGCCTGGCATTCATAGCCGGATGGGTCACCGCCGCCACCGGGCTGAAGCCAAGTTTGAAGTCTGAAGTATGAAGGCTGAAGTTTAAAGGGCACCGAACTCTGAACCCCGAACTCTG
>JBMOFW010000126.1:0-8443 GCA_049318685.1 Flavobacteriales bacterium | reverse complement strand
TCCGCGAACTTGATCAAACCCCAAGCAAGGAGCGCGCATTGATTGAAATAAGTCGACAGCAAGACATCAAAAATGAGATTTATCGATTCCTCCTACAAAAACGTGAAGAAGCTGCTATCTCGCTCGCTTCAACAGTTTCAGATGTGCGTGTATTGGAATATGCTCGAGGAAATGGTCAGCCTATTTCTCCTAAAAAACGCCAGATCTATTTGATCGCATTGCTCCTGGGATTCTTACTTCCATTGGCATTCATTTATTTGAAAGAACAATTCAACAAGAAAATTCAATTCACGAAAGATCTACAAAAGCGCACCGACATTCCGGTGATTGCTGAGCTCAAATTTGAATCCAAAGACGAAAGTGATTCGGAGATTCTCATTACCGAAAAAGGTCGATCAGCCATTGCTGAATCTATCCGTGCGGTGCGAACCAAGCTTGGATATTTTCTCGCATTAAATCCGGAGTATAAAAGTATTTTCATCGGATCGAGTGTTTCTGGTGAAGGCAAAACATTCCTCACGGTCAACTTGGCGCGTTCATTTAGTATGATTGGTAAAAAAACAGTCATCCTTGGCGCAGATATGCGCAAACCGCGTTTGCTCGACATCTTCAAAATTGACAGAAATATCGGACTTTCAAACTATCTCGCTGGTTTCAATGCTCAAGAAGAAATTGTGCATCAAACCGATTTCGAAAATCTTTGGGTAATCCCTAGTGGACCCGTACCGCCCAACCCTTCTGAGTTGCTTAATACGCAACGGATGAAAGATTTGATTGACAATTTGAAAAAAGAATTTGACATCATTCTTATAGATACTGCTCCAATTGGATTAGTAACCGATGCTGAAATCATCGCTTCCTATTCAGACATAAATCTATTTGTAGTTCGTCACAACTACACTTCAAAAAATGTGTTTGATATTGTGATTGGAAAAATCAATCGCAATCTTTATAAAAATTGCTGCATTGTATTCAACGGCCTTCGTCCACGAGGAGTGTATCCGTTCAACAAAGGTGGGTACGGATATGGATATGGGTACGGATACGGTTATGGATATGGATATGGCTACGGATATGGCAGCGGATACGGCGATAATCCAGAAGATACGAATACCACCAATCATTCTAAAAAGAACTTGCTTTCGGTATTCAAAAAAAATAAGAAATCATCTAAACGCAAATAAACCATGATGTCTCAATTGAAGGGAGCCACCGTATTGGTGACAGGAGGTGCTGGATTTATTGGCTCCAATCTATGCGAACATCTGCTCGATAATCATATCGCAGTCGTTTGCCTCGACAACTTCGCCACATCACGTAGAGAAAATGTGATGCCTTTTATAGAAAACCCGCTCTTTACTTTAATCGAAGGAGATATTTGTGATGAGACCACATGCCATCACGCCATGAAAGGTGTGACACACGTGCTTCATCAAGCAGCCTTAGGCTCTGTACCGCGTTCTATCAATAATCCATTGGCCACACACATGACCAACACTACCGGATTCCTGAATGTACTGATTGCCGCAAGAGACGCCGGTGTTAAACGTTTTGTCTATGCAGCAAGCTCTTCCACTTACGGCGACTCGACATCATTTCCCAAAGTTGAAGACGTGATAGGCAAACCGCTTTCTCCTTACGCGGTCACAAAACTGGTTAATGAACTTTACGCCGATGTGTTTTCAAAAACATACGGATTTCATTGCATCGGATTGCGCTATTTCAACGTTTTTGGAAGACGTCAAGACCCAAACGGTGCCTACGCTGCGGTCATTCCAAAATTCGTAATGCAATTCATGAACTATGAAAGCCCTATCATCAATGGAACGGGCGATTACTCGCGCGATTTTACTTACATAGACAATGTGATTCAAGCCAATATGTTGGCGCTCACTACAAGCAGCGAACAAGCCCTTAATCAAGTGTACAATGTGGCATATGGCCAACGTGCCACGTTGAATGAAATGGCGACTGCGCTCAAAATTGCATTGGCTGAATTCGATCCAAAAATTGCGGATGTCGAAGTTATCCACGGACCCAATCGGCCTGGTGATATCCCGCATTCACTCGCCTCGATTGAAAAGGCACGCACACTGCTCGGCTACGATCCAAAATTCGATTTCCCAACGGGATTGAAGGTGGCTACCAAATGGTATTTTGAAAACTTGCACGTTTACGTAAATTAATCTCGTGCTATGGACGTACTGCATCTCATCGGTCGCACCAAAGCGCTGTTTAATCAAGATATAGCGCAAAATGAAATGTCTTTAGGACAAATCGTTTCGGCCTCATCCTTTCTAGTAATCGGTGGCGCAGGATCCATTGGCCAGGCCGTGACCAAAGAAATTTTCAAACGCAATCCACGTAAACTCTACGTCGTCGACATCAGTGAAAATAATCTCGTCGAACTCGTTCGTGATATCCGAAGTAGCTTTGGATACATCGATGGAGATTTTCAAACATTTGCTCTTGATTGCGGTTCGACCGAATATCGCGCGTTTGCTAAACATGCAGGAAGCTTTGACTATGTATTGAATTTATCGGCATTAAAACATGTACGCAGCGAAAAAGACGCATTCACCATGATGCGCATGATTGATGTCAACATTATCAATACTGTAAACACCATCGACCTCGCCATTGAGGCGGGGGCTAAAAAATACTTTTGCGTTTCTACGGATAAAGCTGCCAATCCAGTAAACATGATGGGCGCCTCGAAACGCATCATGGAAATGTTTTTGATGCGTGAAAGTGAACGTGTAGCCATTTCTACGGCTCGCTTCGCCAATGTGGCTTTTTCAGATGGATCTCTCTTACATGGCTTCAATCAACGTATTCAAAAAAGCCAACCCATTGTTGCGCCAAATGACATCACGCGCTATTTCGTTACACCGCAGGAAAGCGGCGAGCTTTGCTTGATGTCGTGCATATTTGGCGAAAATCGTGATATCTTTTTTCCAAAACTAAGCGCCGATTTGCACTTAATTACTTTCGCTGAAATAGCGGTGAAATATCTCGAACAATTGGGTTATACACCCCACGAGTGCAGCAGCGAAAACGAAGCGAGAGAATTGGCTAAAACCCTTCCACAGCAAGGAAAATGGCCCTGCTATTTCACGTCGAGCGACACTACAGGAGAAAAAGACTTTGAAGAGTTTTTTACCCAAAACGAAACGCTCGACATGAATCGTTTCAACAATTTGGGAATTATAAAAAATCCATTGCAAATTGATCATGAAAAACTCGATCATTTCACTTCCACCATTGACCGCATGAAGTCGGCATTAGAGTGGGATAAATTGCAACTGGTTGACCTTTTCAATACAATGATTCCGGAATTTCAACACAAGGAAACCGGAAAATACCTTGACTCTAAAATGTAACGAATGACCGCTTTCGAACCGACCATAGCATTCATAAAGTCTTTATATCCGAACCAGGATTTTATTCCTTTACACGAACCTCGCTTCGTAGGTCAAGAGCGCGCCTATGTGATGGATGCCATCGACTCTACATTTGTATCTTCTGTAGGTCGTTACGTCGATCTTTTCGAAGAGCGTGTTCGCGACTACACCGGCGCAAAATACGCCATAGCACTAGTCAACGGCACCGCTGCACTTCATATGAGTCTCATGTTGGCAGGTGTCAAACGTGATGACCTGGTGGTCACACAAGCACTTAGTTTTATTGCTACATGCAATGCCATCAGCTACATCGGTGCGCAACCAGCGTTTGTAGATATCGATAAAAAAAACCTAGGCATGTCGGCAGATGCACTCCGTCAATTTTTGAAGGATGTAAAATTGATCGACGGCCAACCCATTCATCAACCCACGGGAAGACGCGTTGCCGCATGCGTTCCCATGCACACATTCGGATTTCCTGTTGAGATCGAAGAAATTGTTGAACAATGCAATCAATTCCATATTCCTGTAGTGGAAGATGCAGCAGAATCGCTGGGATCAACATACAAAAACAAACACACAGGCACATTCGGCAACCTGGGCACCTATAGTTTCAATGGCAATAAAACCATTACTTGTGGTGGTGGAGGCATCATTGTCACCAACGATGAATCTTTGGGTAAAATGGCGAAACACCTGACTACTCAAGCCAAAGTACCACATCGTTGGGAGTTTGTGCACGATCACATTGGCTACAATTATCGTTGTCCCAACCTCAATGCCGCGCTGGCCGTGGCTCAGCTTGAACAACTCGAAAGTTTTATTGACAACAAACGCGCTACATCCCGCGCCTATAGGGACTTCTTTGCCACCCAAGAAATTCACTTCTGCACCGAACCGGAAAATACAAGGAGTAACTATTGGCTCAATGCTATTCTCCTTAGAAACCGTGAAGAACGTGATCAATTTCTCGAAAACACAAACAACAACGGCGTGATGACGAGACCTGCATGGACGCTCATGCATAAACTCGATATGTTTAAAAACTGCTTTCACGATGGTCTTTCAAATAGTATAGACATTGAACATACTTTAGTCAATATTCCAAGTAGTGTCCGCTTATGAAAAAATTGAAAATAGGTTATTTCGCAGACGGACCTTGGTCGCATCGTGCATTCGAAAAGATCATTATGAAAGATCACATCGAAGTAGCATTCATTGTACCCCGCACCGATACCACTGATTCCACACTAAAGGGCTATTGCGAAAAATACACTATCCCCTATCTCACCGGCTTCAACATCAATAGCGACGCATTCTATGAAGCAGCCAGCGCATATCAATGTGATTTGTTTGTTTCTATGAGTTTCAATCAAATTTTCAAAGAGCGCATCATGACGCTTCCTCCCTTGGGAACTATCAATTGCCACGCCGGAAAACTCCCGTTTTATCGCGGTCGAAATATTCTCAATTGGGCATTGATCAACGATGAAAAAGAGTTTGGAGTCACCGTGCATTATGTCGACAACAGCATCGACACCGGCGACATCATTCTTCAAGAATGTTATCCTATAATGGATGAATCTAACTACAATACGTTGCTTTTAACGGCATACGATGGTTGCGCTGATGTGTTGAGTCAAGCCATTGATATCATCGCAGCAGACCAAGTTACACGCATTGTGCAGACCTCTATTCATCCAGTGGGCATGTATTGCGGAGCTCGCCGCGCAGGTGATGAAATACTCAACTGGAATCAACCATCGCGTCACGTATTCAACTTCATTCGCGCTATTTGCGATCCCGGACCGATGGCGCATACACGTCTGAATGAACATATTGTTAAAATCAATCAATGTGCTCAGATTCCGGGTGCACCAAGCTATATTGGCGTTGCCGGCCAAATCGTCGGAAAGACAACGCGCGGTTGGGTAGTAAAAACCAGCGACACCACCGTCGAAATATTTGATATTCACACGGAGGCTAAACTTAAAATAGGAGATCGATTCACATGGCAGTAATCATCATCGCGGAAGCCGGTGTTAATCACAACGGCGATTATGACAAAGCATTGGCACTCATTGATGCGGCCGCAGAAGCTGGAGCCGATTATGTAAAATTTCAAACATTCAAGGCCACCAAACTCGCCAGTGCTTCAGCAAAAAAAGCAGATTATCAAGCAAAAAATATCGGTGACGACGATGATTCACAATTCGAAATGCTTCGCAAACTCGAGCTTCCGGAAGCTTGGCATCACGATCTGAAAACCTACGCCGAAGAACAAGGCATCAAGTTTTTGTCTACCGGTTTCGACGAAGACAGCATGGATTTTCTTATCGAATTAGGAATCGATTTCATCAAGATTCCTAGTGGAGAAATCACCAACAAACCCTATTTACAACACGCTGCTTCGAAAGGTTTGCCCATCGTCATTTCCACAGGAATGTCGAATATCGAAGAAATTCGAGAAGCGCTAAGTGTGCTGACATCAGTAGGTTTACCAAAAGAAAAAATTGTTGTTCTGCATTGCAATACAGAATACCCCACGCCTATGAGCGATGTGAATCTTACAGCCATGCAGCACATTCGTCGAGAGTTACACGTCCAAGTCGGGTATAGCGATCACACTTTGGGCATAGAAGTTCCTATTGCAGCAGTGGCGCTTGGAGCAATTGTGATCGAAAAACATTTCACCCTCGATCGCACGCTTCCCGGTCCGGATCATGCCGCTTCACTCGAACCGGAACAATTGAAAGACATGGTGCAATCCATTCGCAATATTGAAACAGCGATCAACGGCAGCGGCATCAAAGAAGCCAGTGCTTCGGAAACTAAAAACATACCGATCGCACGCAAAAGTATTCACGCACTCATCGACATTCCAGCGAATACACGAATTGAAAAAAACATGCTCATCATGCGTCGCCCGGGCGATGGAATATCCCCTATGCGCATTGATGAAATAATTGGTAAAGAAACAAGTCGCACTATCAGTGCCGACACCACACTGACATGGGAGGATTTAAAAAAATAATCGTTGGCGTGCTCACCAGTTCACGCGCAGACTTCGGCATATACTTGCCGTTGCTCAAGCGCATGCGCGAAGATGACACCATCGACCTTCGCATTATTGCCTTCGGAACCCACGTCAAACCTGCATTCGGAGAAACCAAGAAAGACATTTTACAAAATGGTTTCTCAATCTATGCTGAAATAGACTCGCTTAGCAATGGAGATTTGCCTGCCGATATCGCTAGCGGATTTGCCCAAACTGCGGAACTTTTCGGGACATTCTGGGCCACTGAAAAAATGGATGTCGTATTCTGTTTAGGCGATCGCTTTGAAATGGCCGCATCCGTGATTTCTGGACTTCCCTTTCAAATCAAATTCGCTCATATTCATGGAGGAGAAACCACACTTGGCGCGATAGACAACGCTTACCGCCACATGATCTCCCATGCATCCACTTTTCATTTTGTCACTGCAGAAGCATTTAAAACACGTCTTGAAGCCATTCTTGACGAAACAAAATACATAGCGGTTACCGGATCACTCAGCCTCGACAATCTGCTGTCGTTGCCCTTACTTTCTAAAGACGCATTCTTTGAAAAATGGCAAATCGATTTAAGCATTTCGAGCTTGCTCGTTACGATACATCCGGAGACGATAGCTCATGAAGCCAATAAAAGATACTGCGCAGAAGCATTGTCTGCATTGACTCTCCTTGCAAATCAATTTCAAATCATCATTACACTTCCCAATGCAGATACGATGGGAAGTATTTACCGGAACGCATTTATTGAATTGGGAAAATCAAATCCCGACAAGATAAAAATCATAGAAAACTTCGGTTCGCAATCCTACTTTACCTGCATGAAATATTGTGCATTGTTGGTTGGAAATACATCAAGTGGAATTATAGAAGCCGCGTCATTCGGTCGATACGTCATTAACTTGGGCGAACGTCAACGGGGCAGATTGGCTGGCGAAAACGTAATTCACTTGCCCTTTGATGCGCATCAAATTATCGAGGCTACACAAACATGGGCCGGAAAGGAATACAGCGGAATAAACCCCTATTTTCAACCCAACGCTGCTGCAACGCTACTAGACACTTTGAAACACTGGCTATGAACGACTATAAAAAACATCTCATTCATCAAAACGAAAGCGTCAAAGCCGCAATGATCAAGCTTGATAAGCTGGCCACCGATGCTATTTTGTTTTTGGTAGATGATCATGACAAACTCATTGGCTCCCTAACCGATGGTGACTTGCGTCGTGGATTCATCAACGACCGTACGCTCCAAGACTCTTTGTTGTCTTTTATTCAAGCGCATCCGAAATTCATTTATGAAAATGAATATTCGCTCTCACAGCTAACAGAACTTAGAGAGAAAAACTACAAGGTATTTCCTGTATTGAATAAGGAACACCAAGTCGTCGATGTCATCAATTTTCGTGTACTCAAATCCTTTATCCCGGCTGACGCAGTGATTATGGCCGGAGGGCGTGGCGAACGATTAAGACCACTCACAGATACTTTACCCAAACCCATGCTACCGGTGGGTGACAAACCCATTTTAGAACACAACATCAATCGCCTTGGCAAATTCGGCATGTTTGACATTTGGATCACCCTGAAATATATGGGCCAAAAAATCAAAGATCACTTCGGTGATGGAAGTCAACATTCCATGAATATACAATATGTTGAAGAACAGGAAGCACTCGGCACGGCAGGAGCCCTGCGCTTGATTCCATCCTTCGAACACGATTCGGTCTTGTTGATGAATTCCGATGTGATGACCAACATCAATTATGAAGACTTCTTTTTGTTCTTCCAAAAAGAACAAGCCGATCTAGCGGTGGCATGTATTCCCTATTCAGTAAATATTCCCTACGCAGTCATGGAAACCACAGGACTCGAGGTCACTGGTTTCAAAGAAAAGCCTTCCTATACGCACTATTCCAATGCCGGCATCTATTTCATGAAACGTGAAGTCATTGACTTGATTCCAAAAAATCAATTCTACAAC
>JBMOFW010000125.1:0-8491 GCA_049318685.1 Flavobacteriales bacterium | reverse complement strand
ACCCACGATAGACATCTCCTTTAAAAAGAAGTATCGCCTGCGTCGCATTTTCGACAGAAAATTGATCATTCCAGACTTGATTCCGCTCAAAATTTTCCAAAGAAAGCTTTTCACTCAATTCCATCATTTCGCCAATCTGTTTGGGTGTTTTCTTTTTCAAGACATCCATGAGGGATTTTGCTTGTGGTAAAAAATCAGGAAGGGTGTTTTGCAACTTGGGAAAGTGCAAAGATTCGTCCAGCAACTTGGCCGGAGAAATAACAGCAATCAATTTGGACATCACGGATATTTTTCGCTCAAATAATCACCAAAAGAACTACGAAAAGCTTCAAACATCAAATCTGCTTGAAACTCATATCCTTTTTTCGTTAAATGAATGCGATCGCCGGCTGCCAACCCGTTGTCGCGCCAATCATCAATGGAACCAAGTCCCCCCATTATCGCAAACAAGTCATACACGGCCCCATTATGGCGTTCGGCAAGATGCTGCATAGCCTCTTGAATTTTAAACGCATTCCGATTAGGATAACGTTTTTGATAATAGGTGTCGTTGTTGGTAATAAAGACGAAACACGCATCTGGGTTCGCTGCCTTAATCATCGAAATGATGGAGTCATAGCGGGCCTCATACAACGCCATGTTAAAATCTGACTCAGGCACATTGGCATCATTAACTCCTATTCCGAAGAAAACCAAATCAGGTTTGAGGGTTTTCATTTGTTCACCAAACAAACCACAACGCAAATAAGAATACGTTCCTGCGCCATTCACACCAATCGCATTGTAAGTGATTCCTGGGTCATTATTTCCGAGGTAGAGTCCTTGCAAAATGAAAAAAGCATCCTGCACAGAATCGGGTCGTTCTACGAAAAAGCGAACAGACGGATAATCTTCAGCAAAAATGAATTCATCGTAGCCTTGATCAGGAAAACTCAATGTTTCGAGTAGCAAAAGATTTGTATCCGGATAAAGATGATAGTCCTCACTGGCTTGGTAGTATACTTTTATTCTATTTGATGGGAAATAGGAACTATCCGAAGTCAAGGCAGCTAAATTGAAGGACGCTTTTTGGTCGTAAGTATATGTAGAGATACCCGACATGCCCCACAAGCAATCATCCGAACTCACACTGTTTCTGCATCCGCTCCATTTGCCTGTCCAATCACACTTGATCGTGGATGGACTGTTTGTAGATGCCATTTTGTATGGAAAGACAAATCCACGTTCTCCAAGCACACCGTAACTCAACGAGTTGAAATTGGCTCTCAGTTTATCAGAGAGCATTCCACCCTGAACGTGACTACCTCCGATATGCAGAATGGATAAATGCCCTTTACCATCAAAGATGAGATGTTCCAATTTCCCGAAAAACGCATTGAACGACTCCTCAGGTTTGTAGATGTCTAATTCATTAATGTCATATTGAACAAACTGATATTGACGTGTCGGCTGTGCAAATTGAGGCAAAATAAATTCACTTCGCTGAAATGCCGTTGCCCATCCTAGAGTCAACATAGCTACAGCAACAAATCCTAGAAAAATGCTCTTTTTTCTCAATGACAACCGGATTAGAAGTTTGGCTTCAATAAGTAGTTTGAATAGAATTTATCGATTTCATCCACTGCTTCTTCGGCGGTATCTACCACAGCAAACAAATGCATGTCTTCAGGACTGATATTGTGTTCTTTCTCGAGTAGAACAGCTTTAATCCATTCTACCAAACCTCCCCAAAAATGGCGTCCGACAAGAATGATTGGGAATCGACCTATTTTATCCGTCTGAATCAATGTCAAAGCTTCGAAGAGTTCGTCCATTGTACCAAATCCACCGGGCATAACTACAAATCCTTGTGAGTATTTGATAAACATCACTTTTCTGACAAAGAAATAATCGAAATTGATGTCTTTATCATGGTCAATCCACGGATTGCTATGTTGTTCAAAGGGCAATTTGATATTCAAACCTACGCTAATGCCATTTCCTTCTTTTGCACCTTTATTACCGGCCTCCATGATACCCGGGCCACCGCCGGTAATTACTCCATATCCGCGCTGTGTAAGTTGAAACGCGATATCGTGCGCCATTTGATAATAGGGATTGTTTGGCTTAGTTCTGGCAGATCCGAAAATAGAAACACACGGACCGATCGACCCCATACGTTCATAGCCTTCTACAAATTCTCCCATTATTTTGAAGATCGACCAAGAGTCGTTACTCTTCATTTCGCTCCAATTCCGTTGCTTGAATTTGTTGGCAATTCTGCTGTCTTTTTCCATAAAAATTCTTTTCTTCTATAAATAACTTCTAGTTTTCCCAATAAATCAGTGGAAAACCAAAAAGTAAAGATAGATTTCAAGCCTGATTATACAAGACTATTTCACATCTTTTCTAACCAACAATTGTGAATGAATTAACGCATAAGGGTCACTGTTCCAACCAAGATATCGCGATGATTTCTGACATCCAAATATGCAATCCGATATGAGTAAACCCCGTCAGGAGTAAAGTATTCCGATGTATTGACATTTCCGGTCCACACTTTTGTTGGGTCATTGGATTCGAAAACAACAAATCCCCAACGGTTGAAAACTTGTACTTGATATTCTACAATTCCAAACATACTGGGTGCCCAAACATCATTGATGCCGTCGTCATTTGGTGAAAACGCATTGGGGACAAAAATTTGAGGTGTGCAATCTTCAAAAAACACCTCAGTCTCCCCTTCTATTTCACCACAATCATTGCCCACTGTGACCGTATATACATCGGGCTCAGCAACCGTGATACTTGACTCAACGGATCCATTACTCCAACTGTAAAATGAATTGACATCATTTTCCACATTGATCAAAACCAATTCATCAATACAACCGATGAAAATTTCAGGCAGAATGAGCACGGGGAGATCTTTCCAAGAAACAACCACGGTATCAGTAGATTCGCACTCCCAATTGGAAGAAGTGAAAACATAAGTAGATGGATTGGAAACGGTAACTTCGGTACCGTTCAATCCCAAATTCCATGTACCTTCTAATCCGTTGGTGGAAATGATAGCACTTGCACCGGGACAAATTTCAAGATCAGCACCGAGATTTATAACCGGATATTCTACCACATCAACGAAGATTGAATCACCTACCGGACAGCCCGAATTTGGATAAATAAACGACAACACACCTTCATTTCCGGTGGTTGTAGACGTACCCATATCTCCATTGCTCCATTCTCCGACATATCCAGAATAGATGGTAATGGTAGATCCTTCACAGACTTGCTGAATATCATCGCCAAGATCTATCGTCGGCATAGCAGTCATGAACACTTGCACATTATCGGTAGCGTAGCATCCATCAGCAGAAACGATCACCGAATAAACGTTCGGTTGATCAACGACGATACTCTCTGCATATTCACCAGTGCTCCACTCCACCGAATCCCATCCTGGGTTGACTTGTAGTACTGTTTCATCTCCTTCACAAATGGTGACATCCTGACCCGCATCAGGTGATGGAACAGCTGTAACCTCCACAGTATAGTCTGTAGATGTTGGACAAATTCCACCCGTGCTATAATTCACTTCAATAGAACCTGCTCCGGCAACGGAAGGCATAAACTCACCTGTTGCGGAGTTGGTGATACCGCTTCCCGACCACACTCCACCGGGCGCAGAGGCGATGAGATTGATGGCAGCCCCATCGGCACAAATCAAACCGGGATCAGTAATAATGACTTGCGGTTCAGGAAATACATTAATGATAACCTGTCCATTGGCATCGCAGCTATTTGGATCATTAAAAAAGATTGTGTAAGAACCGGCTCCAATAGAAGGGTCAAACAAATTTCCAATAACGTTCGGTCCAGTCCAAAATCCCGTCGGTAAACTACTAATAAGCGGCACGGGAGCGCTTGTTTCGCAAATATCAGCAATAGGATTAATTGTCACTTGCGGAGCTTCTAGAATAAGAATTTCATGAGTTCCCGTATACGTCATGCACATATTAGGATCTCCACCGCTTTCAGAAATCGAGTAGTATCCAGCGATTAAGCTACTTGGATCGAACATGGCTTGATTGCCCATTTGAACGACATTGGTTCCGGTAAAAAACGGATTGGGTCCAAAAGCATTGATGTTGACCCCGCCTTGATTATTGCAAAATTGGCCTAAGTCTTCGGAAAAAATCTGCTGAATTTGCGGCAAAACAACCAATACAAAGCTAGCCGGTAAATAGCATTCCTGATTTATTGTATAGGTATATGAGGAAGTAAAATTCGCCATCGATATATCTCCGACAGCACCGATTCCTGGCCCAGTCCAGACTCCGCCGGGTTCTGAAGCGATCAATTGTGCAAATTCACCTTCACAAACTTGGCTTGGCCCAATAATCTGTGGTGTAATGGGATCAACAGGAACAAATTGCACTGGCTGAGGACCAATTCCTCCACCTCCAAAGCAGTCGTGAAGACCTGAATTATCTGTAGTTTCGGAAGAATACACATAGTTGTTGTCTGCGTCCAGAAGCACGAGCTCGTACCAAAACAGTGTCGTGTCAAGGGGCGCATTGATGGTCAAATCAAAATTATCCAAGCTGTCTGCTATGTACACGTATGGATTAGAATTTAGTTCCCAGTGCCATGTGTATTCAATTGGTTCGGCCTGCGTAGTGGATACTTGAAAAATGGAGGCACTGCTCTGCGAACAGGAATTATCGTTGATTGCTGAAGAAAAACCGAGAGGTGTGCTATAGGTAACCGAAGTAAAGACGCCTTCAGAGTTTGGTCCATTGAAAACCAAAGTAGCATCAGTCAAAGACCCTGTGTCGAGACCGATGCAATCAAAAATTTGGACACTCCATCCGCCGCCATTGACATCGCAACCGTACAGATTCGTCCATAAAATATTCGTTGGTGTCGCTCCATAGGTTCCAAAAGTGCCGGTAAGTGGAGTGCTTGAAGTACAAACATTAAAGTTTGTGGTTGATTCGGTGGAAAAACAGAGATTGGAGATATTGTTTCCGGAGTTGCACACCGTTCCCATTCCAATAGAACCCGGATTTGGTGCCAATGAAATCACTGGTGAACCACAGCTTGGTGGACCAATCATATAAAATCCCAAATCCGAAACCCAAGAGTGATTTCCGCTAAAACACACGCTAATTTCTGTGGACGCATTGACGGGGAATGGCGCTGGGGGGAGATCGTAATGGGGCGTAATAAGTGTTCCTCCGGTACCGCCAATGAAATCCATCCACAAGTGAACCGAATTGCAATCACTTTCTATATTCAGGTTCATCTGCGCTAGGTCACCGGGAACATAGGTTACATCCGCCACCCAAGCCTGATAAGAAATAAGAAAGTTATTGTTTCCATCAAAAATAGATACCCGATAGGCACCCGCTGCGAGAGAGGAAATCGTATCAGAAGATTGATCAAGGGATTGATCAAAACTCACCCAAGCATTACTTGACGGATCAAAAGTGCTCCAAAAAAAATCGAATGGACCGCTGCCTTGATTGGGTATGACCATCAATGCCGCGTTTACCGATTCTTCAAACATGTAGATAGAATCGACGGCGAGTGTATTGGTATAATTCGTAAGAGTAGTGCCACAATTGCCAACAGGAGCAATTTGGGAAACCCCATGCAAAGCGAAGACAATTCCTAGAACGAAAATGAAGAGTTTTTTACTCACAGACTTGATGGTTAAGGTATTAAGACAATATTAAGACTCCATACCTACTCAAAAGGTCGTATCGGGATGAAAAAAAATCGTAACTCTTTTAAAACCAACCACCTTTTTTTGTTTTACCTCCTAAACCCAATACACCAAGCAGTCCTCGAGCAACCTCACGAACGATGGTATTTCCCACTTGCCTAACCATGGTGTTTTTCGACAATTTTTCAATCGTAGATGGTTCTTCTTTCTCTTTTCCTGAGCGCGTGCGCGGTTTCGGTGCTTCTACTTCTTCCTCTTCACTTTGTGCTTTAGCATTATTGAGTTTGGCCTCAAGTATCTCGTACGCGCTTTCACGATCGACTTCTTCATTGTACTTGGGACCTATGAAACTAAACTGACAAACACGATCTATTTCTTCCGGTGTGAGTACACCCATTCTGGACTTCGGCGCACGAAGATGCGTCGCAGCTAGTGGCGTTGGAATCCCTTTTTCGTTCAACGCTGTAATCAAGGCTTGACCTATTCCGATGCTGGTCAATAGATCTTCTGTTTTATAGAATTCAGAAATCGGATAATTTTCTGCAGTTTTTTTGATGGCTTTGCGGTCCTTTTCTGTGAACGCACGTAAGGCATGTTGCACTTTCAATCCCAATTGTGCCAGCACGTCTTCCGGAATATCATAGGGATTTTGAGTACAAAAATAAATACCCACTCCTTTTGAACGAATCAGTTTTATAATCGATTCGATTTGATCCAAAAGGGCTTTTGAAGCTTCATTGAAAATCAAATGGGCCTCATCAATAAACACACATAATTTTGGCTTATCAAGATCACCTGCTTCGGGAAATGAAGCATATATTTCGGCCAATAATTGAAGCATGAATGTGGAGAAAAGCTTGGGTTTGTCTTGAATATCCGTTAGCCGAATGACTGAGACAAAGCCTTTTCCGAATTGATCTTGTCTCACTAAATCTGCTACCTCAAATGATTTTTCTCCAAAAAACAGCTCTGCGCCTTGGGTTTCAAGTTCGATAATTTTGCGAATAATTGTGGCCACTGAAGCTTCGGATACTTTACCATATTCCTTCTCTATATCCTCTTTGCCTTCTTCTGTAGAGTATTGGAGTAGTTTTTTGAAATCCTTCAAATCCAACAACGGTAGATTGTTGTCATCAGCATATTTAAACATGATGGCGACGATACCCGATTGAACATCATTGAGTTCAAGAATTTTGGAAAAAAGTACCGGTCCGAATTCAGAAACAGTAGCTCTTAACCTCACCCCTTTTTCTTTTGACAGCGACAGCAATTCGGTGGAACATCCTTCCGGAGTGTATTGAATGCCAATGAGTTGATGGCGTTCTTCAATTTTAGGATTTGATGCACCTGGCATGGCAATACCGCTCAAATCGCCTTTTAAATCCATCAAAAGCACCGGAATGCCTTTGGAAGACATGTTTTCTGCAATGATTTGCAACGTTACTGTTTTACCCGTCCCAGTGGCGCCGGCAATGAGTCCATGCCTATTGAGGGTTTTCAAAGGAATATGCACATTGGCACCGCTGACCACATTGCCATCTAAGATAGCCGAACCCAAAGTGATATAATCGCCTTTGAACGTGTAGCCTCCGGCAATGTGCTCTTTAAAAGTATCAATACGCTCCATAATTATGCGCTTTTACGACCGAGAATAAGGCGTTCGAGAAAAAACGTTGCGAATGGAATCAACGACGCAAGAAACACGATAACGCCTTGTTTAAAGTTGATTTTTTTGTTGGTTAATGCAATAAAAATGGTGTACATAAACCAAACAAAAAGAAACCCATGAATCGATCCTGCAATCTTGACTGCCATGGGTTTGTCTGCTACATATTTAAGCGGCATTGCTACGAAAAGCAAAAGCAAGTAGGAGATTCCTTCCACATGGCCCGCGAAAAACAAGTTCTTCAACGCTTTGTCCATCATCAAAAATTTAGGCCCCGAAAATAGCTTTTTAGTCCAAATAAAAACGCCCGTTTTCCATCAATCTTTCGACAAACAAAGAATGAAAAGTATAGAAGTAGATTCCAGAAGAGCAATTGGGCAATTCAACCCGATCATTTCCAAAAATGCGTTTTTCACATATCAATTTTCCAGTTGCATTGTATACTTTCAAATGGCCTGCACTTGTAGCATACAGCGCATGGTTTTGCCAAATTATTTGTTGACCGTGCTCTAGATTACTAATTTGAAGATCAATCAGTGATTCATTCAATATGACTTGGCAACCATTGGCATCCGTGACAATGCATTGATAGTTCCCGGCACCAATATTCGAAAGATTTTGAGAGGTGCTATCATTAGACCAAGCAAATGAATAAGGAGGTGTCCCCCCTTCCACTTCAATGGCAATGCTACCACCCGATCCTTCATTTGCGTCTGCGCTGGATTCAATATTTCCCAATAGTATCGCTGGTTCAACCACAACGGCTTCTACTTGGACCGGGCATCCTAATGAATCTACAATGGTCGTTAGATAATTTCCGGGACCGAGATTGATAAAGTTTTCAGGAGAAATCAATGTACAATTTTGGCAGGAAAGTGTGTCCAGCTCAATACTTGCGGTTGTTTCACCAAAACAGAGTATTGGTTCGATAAGCAAAGAAGGGAAAATGGAATCTTGAATGAGAATACTCACGGTATCACTATAAACCCAATTTCCAGCAGACCATTCTAAGGCAGCAGAATACTGCCCTGTTTCGAAAATCCAACGCGAATAACCGATATACCCATCAGACCATATAGGAGGTATTGGTGAAGCAAATTGCACCAAAGCCG
>JBMOFW010000124.1:0-8580 GCA_049318685.1 Flavobacteriales bacterium | reverse complement strand
TTCCACCATGTTTCATGTAGAAAGATTTGGTCACATCTACATATTTTTTCTTGAATAACATGGATTCATTTCGTTCGAAAACAGGCGGCCCGACGCGCAATCCAAAGAGATAGCCGAAAAGGCTTCCCGCCACGGCTGCTACAAACATGCAAAATGTCAAAGTACTAATACTTACATCCAACAATTCGGGTTGTGTAGAGCAAATGAGTCCGGCGAGAAAAATGAGGGAGTCTCCGGGAAGAAAAAAACCGATTATTAAGCCATTTTCGGCAAATACGATGATAAGCAATAATGCCAGGCCTCCCACGTGAATAATTTCCTTCGGGTGGGTCAAACTTTTAATGAATTCCCAAAATTCCATTTGGCGCAAGTTAACAAGAATTGGGGTTTAAGCCCAAACCTTTGTGCCTTCCGAGCAATTGGCACAAATGTCAATGGATTCGCGATGTGTAAAGACGTTTGTTCTGAATGATTTATATTTAGAACTTCTCCAAATTTCTTCAAAAGTTTTTTCTTGAAGATCGCCCAACTGGTGTTTAGCATCCTTGTCGAAGCAGCATGGAACAATTTTCCCATCCCAAGTGATAACGGATGAAGTCCACATACGAAAACAATTGTTCAGCATTTCGTTTTTAAGCACCATCTTTCCCTCTCTTGTGGATTTATACCTGCTGTACCGGGATTGTTTGGGAATTAGCGGGTGGTCGGGTGTCGGGTGATAGATTTGGGCGGTTTTCAAACGCACTTCGTCTACACCCAGTGTTTTCGCCAGGGCATAGACGTCGTTGATTTGATGTTCGTTGGGTTTGACTACCAAGAATTGAAAGATCACATGTGGAGTCTGTGAATTGAGTTTGCGTTTGGCCGCAATCATGTTTTTAGTTCCCTCGAGCACGAGGTCGAGTTTACCGTGGACCCTATACTGCTCATACACTTCTTGCGTAGTGCCATCAATGGAAATAATCAATCGATCCAATCCGCTATTGACGATGCGTTCAGCATTGGTAGGTGATAAAAAATGGCCGTTTGTGCTCGTTGAAGTGTACATTTTTTTCTGCGAGGCATAGGCGATCATGTCGAAAATATGCTGATGGATAAAAGGCTCACCTTGGAAATAGAAATTGATGTAAAAACAGTGGTCGCTGATTTGGTCTAGCCAACTTCGAAATTTATCCGGTTTCAAATTTCCCGTTGGACGGGTGAATTGTTGTAAACCGGATGGACATTCTGGGCAGCCGAGGTTACATGCGGTAGTTGGTTCGATGGATATACTCATCGGTTTACCGAGAGCGAATGGTTTTTTGGTAATACGTGCATGCAGAAAAGTGAGGTGTAGTATGAGGAGATTGATCATTCTTTTGAATGTCAATTTAGAAAGCATATTCCATTGGTCCCGAATCCTGGAGTGCATGAGGCCAAAGGTATGCGAAACATCTTCTTATATTTGACGAAGTATGGTCTTCTATCTTCAACTATCTCGATCTACAACTTATTGGCTTATAGGCGCATTTCTGCTGTTGACTTCATCTTTGAAGGCACAAGTGGTGATTAAAGGAAGGGTTTTAGATGCCGATAGCAAAGAGCCTATTCCATTTGTATGTTTTTCCGCATCCACAGAATCCAAGGCGTATTATAGCGACATTGATGGTTACTATTCTTTTGAAATGAATTCGCCTGATGTGGCTTTGCGCATCAGTTATTTGGGATATACGGATTTAGAAATTACCGCGGGCCAATTGCAGCGGTATGGTGTGATCAAGTTACGATCAAATCAAAAAATGCTGGAGGAAGTGGTGGTAAAACCCGGTGTCAATCCTGCTGAACGTATTGTGAGGAAGGCCATTGCGAATAAAGCCATAAACGATCCGGAGAAGAATATTTCATTTTCATACGATAGCTACAATAAACTATTTTTTGATTTAGAAATGGGCCAAGCGCCGAGCCTAGATTCTTCTGTGGCACCGACCATTGATTTGACTAAGCAGCATATTTTTTTAGTAGAAACAGTAAGCACAAGAAAGCACTTACCGCCAGATCATTCAGAAGAAGTGGTGGTCGCTACACGCGTTTCCGGGCTAGAGAATCCTGATTTTGCCGTTTTGGGCACCCAAATACAATCCTTCAGTTTTTATGGAGAGACAGTTCAGATTTTAGGGAATACTTACATGAGTCCGCTGCACGATGATGCCATAAAAAAATATCTGTTTATTTTGGAGGATACCACGGTAGTGGATCGGGATACAGTTTTCGTCGTTTCTTTTCGTCCGCGTAAGGGGACGAATTTTCAAGGAATGAAAGGGCAATTATTTATTCATACCAATGGCTACGCATTGCAGAATGTGATTGCTGAACCGAATGATCGTTCGGTAGGAATGTATGTGAAAATCGAACAACAATACACGTTGATTCAAGACCGTTTTTGGTTTCCGGTTCAATTGGTGTCTACGTTTGAAAATGAATTGAGTAGCGGTGGGCGTATGGTAGGTGAGGGACGCAGTTATATGCAGAATATTCAATTGCGAGATGACTTGAATAAAAAGGATTTTACCGCAGTTACATTATACATGGATGAATCGGCTATTGGCCAATCCGACAGCCTTTGGAATGTTTATCGATATCATGCATTAGACGAAAAAGATTTAAAAACCTATCAAGTCATAGATTCTTTGGGCAGAACGGAGCATCTGGATAGAAAAGTACAAGTGATGCAGGCCGTTTCGGAAGGATATATTCCTATGGGTGTGGTCAGTTGGGATATCAATCGATTGATGGCTTTTAACAGCTATGAAGGTTTTCGACTTGGCGCAGGACTACACACCAATCAGAAATTGATGAAGCGTCTGAGATGTGGTGGTTATGTTGCCTATGGATTTAAGGATAAATCATGGAAATATGGAGGCGATGCTAAATATTTTATTCGAAAAGTGCGCGATATATGGGTGAGCGCGGCCTATGAGAATGATGTGCGTGAGACCGCCGGGAATCAATTTGCCTTGCCGTCGGTTGGTATAAGTACGCGAGCGCTGTATCCTCTTTTCATCAATCGGATGGATCGATATGAATTGATGGAGATGCGGTTCAATGGTCGGTGGTGGGGGAATTTGTCGGGTACGATTTTTCTAAATCATCAACGTGTTCGCCCTTTTGAAGGGATTTATTTTTTATCTGCGTTGAGTACATCGAATGAGGGCGTTGTACTGCGTCAGCGTGATTTTCGATTGAGTGAGTCCGGAATAGTGTTGCGCTATGCCCCTGGAGAAAAATTTGTGCGCATCGGGGATCGGGAGTTGAGCTTGGGCGGGCGCTTTCCTGTTTTTCACTTACGCTATACAAAAGGCTGGAAGAATATTTTCGAGGGAGAGTTTGACTATCATCGTTGGGATGTTATGATGGAGAAGAGCTTTTATTGGACCCAACTGGGTGAACTCAAGACCCGGCTAGTTGCGGGTACGATTGGAAAGGGTTTGCCCTTTTCACAATATTACAATGTCCGTGGAGCCTATAATAATGGAAGTATTTTTGCGCCAGATGGCTTCGAGACAATGCGCACCAACGAGTTTGTTCATTCCTCGTTTATTACGGTTCAACTTCGACACAATTTCAAGGATCTGTTATTTAGTCGCCCCATGTTTAAGCCTTATTTGGTTCTTGTACACAACATGATGTATGGGAAATCGATTGCGCAACCTCAATTTAATGTGGTTCAACAGGGCGCGGAAAAGGGATATTTCGAGTCGGGTATTCAACTCGACAATTTAATACAGTCCTCTTTTTCTGCGATTGGCGTGGGGTGTTATTATCGTTATGGGCCATATCATCTGCCTGAAATGAAGGATAATTTCAGTTTCAAATTGACCTCTACGATTGTTTTTTAATAGTAGCTTATTCGCCGGATGAAGGCAGTTGTGATGCTGAGTCGCTGCTAATTTCAGGATGTCTGATTTTTCCTCCGCTTTCTCCTGCTTGTTGGGCCAAGAAGGATGCTGCGATAATACCTGCAGTGACGATGTAGGTGAGAATATTCCCGATCTTATGATGGCGAATGGAGAAAATCAAAGCGGCAATGCTCACTATGGTGGTCAGCATCATGATTTGAAAAAACGGCTCAGAGGCATGCTCGTGTTGTTCAACCAATTGATGGGTGAAGTCATTCCGGATTTCGGAGGCTTCTTCCGCTTTTTCACCGGTGACATGGGCGGCAAAAGTTCCCAATCCCGCTATTATGACGAGAATCAAGGCCGTTCGTTTGATAGCATCTGATTTCGACATGATACCAACGATCATGGTAATCAAAGAAAAGATGACACCAATAATGGGAATATGGTTGACCAGCAAATGGGCGTGAAATGCATTCATAATGACGGGTGTTGATTCAACCAAATATAGGCATTATTTATAGCCTTTGACTTTCGCCTGTCGTTCGCAGTTCGATTTGTCTAGAAAACCGAATGGACTTTGATCTACGATGTTGTGGTATTCATCTAAAAGGTGCCAACGCCAAAAACCATCTGAGTCACGAAAAATATGTAAGTTGCGTTTGCTTTGGTCCATAGAATTGTTCATCAATTAAGTGGCGCAAAGAAAGTGAATATTTAAGTTATTTGTTGTGAAATATGAGTAAAGCCACTCAAAAAAGCATATTTCTGGTGTGCCTCGTATCTTTGTCCCATGATTATCATTGGAGAAGCTCTAGTGAGCGAAGAAATATTTGAAGAGCATTTTGTTTGTGATTTGAATGCTTGTAAAGGAGCTTGTTGTGTTGAGGGTGAAAGTGGCGCTCCGCTTGAATCTGAAGAGGTTGATGAAATTGAAAGAGCGTATGACGCGGCTAAGGAGTACATGAAGCCCGAGGGCATCGACGTGATAGAGAAAACCGGTTTTTTTGAAGTGGATGTAGATGGTGACTTAGTGACACCACTCATTGGTCATCATGGTGAATGTGCCTATATTTTTTATGATGAGCAAGGAATTGCTAAGTGCGCTTTGGAAAAGGCCTTTTTAGAAGGGAAGACCACTTGGAAAAAACCGATTTCGTGTCATTTGTATCCGATTCGATTGACACGGTTGAAAGAATATATCGGTGTCAATTATCATCGTTGGCCGATTTGCAAACCAGCATGTGATTGTGGAAGTAAACTTCAAGTACCGGTGTATAAATTTCTCAAAGAACCGCTCATTCGTCAATTTGGCGCTGAGTGGTATTCGCAACTGGAGGAAGTCTATGCCATCTGGAAGGAAGAGTCGTCGGGTAATTCACCCTCGGGTATTGATAATTAAAAGTTTATCCTATTTTTTGCAGTCGATTCAGACGCATTTTTGATTCATGAATCGGTATTTTTTGGCCTTGATATTTATGGGCATTTCCTTGGTGCACCAGGCGCAATGGAACTACAATGTAGCTCCTGTGTCTGGCTTGAATACGCAGGGAAATGAAATTGCATGTGGTCGATACAATGAGGGTTTAATTGTCACGTCAAATGGTAATTTGAAAAGTAAGGGGGGACGCAGCTGGAATGAGTCCGGTGTGATTCAATTGTTTTCGATAGAAAAGACTTCAGATTTTTCTCTATTGAAAAATGCAATGCCGTTGACAAAGTTCAAAGGGCCCCACGATGACGGCACGGCTTCATATAATCCATTGGATTCGATGCTTTATTTCAGCACATCCAATGATATTATTGGAAAGAAGTCAACCTTTATTCAACGCATTTATCAGTGCAAGTGGAATGGTCAGAATTGGTCGGTGCCGGAAATGCTTCCTTTTTGTGAAGGAAATTTTGTCTATACCCATCCTTGGTTTGATGCCGAGCGAAATCTTTTGGTATTTAGTAGCGATCGTAAAGGTGGTCAAGGGGGAATGGATATATGGTATGTATACAAAACTGAGAATGGATGGACCATACCGGCCAATTGCGGGGGTCAAGTAAACACGTCCGCCTCGGAGGTATTTCCAAGTTGCTATAATGGCGATATTTATTTTTCATCCAATGGGTGGATTCCTGAACGCGGATTTGAACTTTTTAAATCGGAAGAAAATAATCAATGGATGAATGCCATTCAGCTCGATGCACCGCTCAATAGTGACGGCGATGATCTGATGATCGTATTTCTACAAGATGATCGCGGACTGATTTCTTCTGCACGAACCGGTGGCTTGGGGGGGGCGGATGTATATCTTTTTAATCGGGTAATAACGAAGATAAAAGCCAATGACTATGCCGGTTTGTTGGAATGCAAGGGAATGGGATTGCCTTTTTCAAAAGTGGAAGTCTACAATCAATCGGATGAATTGGTTGAACAGTTGAGTGCCGATGCTTCGGGAAAATTCAACTTGGAAAATCTTTCTTTAGAAGAAAAATACACGATGCGTTTAGTGGGGATCAATGCGGCATTGTTTGAACATTGCGTTTTGTATTTATTGGATGAAAATGGCAATCGTATTCGCCAATGGCAGTTTAACGCGAAAGGAGAAATAGAACTTGAATTGCTTCGATTTGTCTATTCATCCTTGCCGTTGGCCAACAATCCGGATCCCAGTGTATTAAATATGGCTATAGAAGGAGAAGTAAAGGGAAAGACCGGTTCGGTTTCAGTGGCGCGCATTCCGATTTCGATTATAGACGAACAGGGAGAAATAGTTGCCATGACGTATACTGATCGTTTGGGTAGTTTTCGATTCGAAGCGGTTACGCCGCAGCAATCCTATGTTTTTCGTTTGAGTGGGTCATCAAAAATTGATCAGGTGATTGTTTTCAATAATGGTAAACGCATTGCTTTGCCCGTGATGAAGCAAGAGGCCTACTATAAGAGAGTGTCAGATGAAGAAGCCATTGAATTGGTGGATGAGTCAGGAAAAAAAGTGGTCATTTCAACCAATGATGTTTTTATTATCAATCGTGTGTATTACGATTACAACTCGACTTCTCTTTCCAATATTACACAAGGACAATTGGATCAATTGCTCGTTTTGCTCAAACAAAATCCGGATGTCCAGATTGAAATGACAGCGCATACAGATAGTCGAGGTACAAATGAATACAATCAAGATTTGTCCATGCGACGGGCCCAGGCGGTGGTGGCTTATTTGAAGAAAAGAGGTGTAAATGAAAATCGCGTAGCCTTTGAAGGCAAAGGTGAATCTGATCCGTTGTATCCTTGCGATTTTGAAAATGGGGAATGTTCTGAGTCGGATCATGCCCTGAATCGCCGAACAGAGATTAGATTTGTCAAAAATTTAGTTTCTTACCACGAATCCGATGCATATGGCCAACCGTAGTTTTTTTCAGCGTTTATTTCCAGATACGGCATTGACGAAAGTAAGCGGCATTGTTGAGGAAAGCGGCACTTCACCCCTTCCCGGCAGCAAAGACAACAAACCGCATCGTTGGATTAAAGTCAACGGTCAAGTGTTCTCCGGACTAGATGACGGTTTGTATCATGCGCAATATGAGAATCAAGTGGATTTAGTGCATGATTCTTCGAGCAAGGTCGTGGCTTACTGGAACAAAACCACTCAAAGTGGCAGTGAAGTTTCCAGTTCTAGCGTAGTAGGGGCTATTGCAATGGCACTTATTCTGACCGCTATTGCTTACTATGGTGGTATCTGGAATTTTATTTGGAAAGGGATTCACGAATGGTGGCTAACCATTGGTATAATTTTTCTCTTTTCGCTTTACGCTGTGGTGTGGACGAGCATCTTTTGTTTTAGAGAAATGAAAAGAGAACGCCTAGCGCATGAAATGTTGGCCGATTCTAAAGGTTAGATATCGTCTTCGCTTTCTTGGTTTTTAGTGAAAAAGACCAAGATCAATCCGATTAAAAAGCAAGCTAGTGGGACAAAAAAGAGTTTGGGTTCTTTGGTGAGTCCGGAAAAATAGATGCCTGCTGCAACAAAGAGCAGGATTCGCCCGATGAAGTAGAACCATGCAAAGGCAGCGTGTTTTTTCTGAACAAAAATCATGGTGCTTCGAAGTCCCATTGCCCCCATGCCGGCGATTACAAGCCAAATCCAGCCGGAAATGTGAAACATCTGCATGACAATGCCAATGGCAAAAACACCTAATGCTGCGTAGCCCAACCCATTATAAGTATTCACTTTTATCGGAGCGGTGTCAGGTTGATCTAGTATGATTCGTTCGTTGGATTCAGACGTCATAGAGGTTCAACAAAATTGTCATGGTTTTGTTGTGTTTTGCTTTTCTCTTGAGAGATGTCATTCAAAAATACTGATAATCCTCATTTGAGAGGTTAATTGCTTTCGGCACTTTTGTGCCATGTCTACGATAGATCTCATACGCAAGTACAATATTCCCGGTCCACGATACACCAGTTATCCTACGGTACCGTATTGGGATACGATTGCTCCAGCGTTAAGCGATTGGAAAAACACCATTCGCAAGGCATTTGAAAGGTACCATGAGGAAGAAGGATTAAGCATTTATGTGCATTTGCCCTATTGTGAAAGCTTGTGTACTTATTGTGGATGCAATACACGTATAACGGTCAATCACGGCGTGGAAGAGCCGTATATAGAAGCGCTTTTGGCCGAGTGGAATTTATGGATTGAACTGTATTTCCTTC
>JBMOFW010000123.1:0-8593 GCA_049318685.1 Flavobacteriales bacterium | reverse complement strand
ACAAGACGGCATGTATCAATACCTCGTAAAAGTGAAAGGATTTAATAGTGAAGCACTTGAAAAATCTGGCACAATTCAACTCATGCGCTAAGATTTATACGAAAAGCATTACAAGAGTGGTAGCAATACCACTCTTTTTTTTTGCCTGTTTTGTGCAACTTAGCGAGTAAATTCGTGGTCTTCATAGTGTCCTTATGGATATATAACCTTGTTGAAAGCCATGTTAAAGAAGATTGTTTTTTCGTTGTCATTGATTTTTGTCGTTGTCCAATCCCAATCCCAAGTCATCTTAGATTCGTTGGCAGTAGAGGAATACGTGCAAGACGTATTGTTGGGTAATGGCGTACAAGCCTCAAATATTTCCTTCACTGGATGCTTTGCTCAAATTGCTTATCTCCATGAGGGCAACAGTGTGAGTTTAGGCATTGATGGTGGTGTAGTTCTATCATCCGATTATGCGAAAAATATTGCAGTTCCCAGTCCTGGATATGGATTGTGGAATTTGACCGACTGCCCTACATCTTCCGGTGATGCAGATTTGCTCTCTGTGGCAAATTCTGTTCCTCCGTTGATTGGACAAAACTTCAGCGTTAGCAGTGTTAATGACTTGAGCATTCTTGAATTTGATTTTGTGCCAACTGGCGATACCATTCGCTTTAATTACATCTTTGGTTCAGATGAGTATTTGACTTTTGTCAATACCACATACAATGACATTTTCGGATTCTTTTTAAGTGGTCCTGGTATTACCGGTCCGTATAATTCTCCCGCGGGCTTCCCAGGCGGGGCTGTGAATATTGCGCAAGTACCTAACTCCAATCCTCCTCTTCCAATTACCATTAGCTCAGTAAACAACGTTCTTAATCAAGAATTTTACTTAGATAACCCAAATCAGTTGGTATTATCACTGAATGGCTACACTACTGTTCTCGAAGCTTGGCATGAAGTACAATGCGGTGAAACTTATCACATCAAATTGGCTATTGCTGATGGTAGTGATACCGCTTTAGAAAGCATTGTGATTTTGGAGGAAGGAAGTTTTTCTTCCAATGCGGTAGTTGACGTTGAACTTTCGATCAATGTTGGTGGTCCGGAGGCCGATATTATTTATGAAGATTGTGGTGAAGCCAATTTGATTTTTACCAGAGCGGAAGTTTCTGATCTGAATATGCAAGATATGATTGTAATCGATTGGTCGGGTATCGCAACGATGGGAGTGGATTACAATGAAATGCCTGACACATTGATTTTCGCCCCAGGTGTGACCACTATTTCCTTGGCTTTGGATGCCATTTCTGATGGCTTGGTAGAAGGCACAGAGTTGGTTGAGATGAATATTCTTAATCTCGCCGCTTGCAATGGTAGCGGAGCCACATCCCATTTCCAATTCAATATCGGTGACGAACCGGAGCCATTGGTTGTTGATGGATTCACAGAAACCATTTGTCTTGGAGAAACATTTTTGATTGAACCAATAATTACCGGAGGATTTGGCAATTATGAATACGCTTGGAGCACCGGAGACAACACTCCGACACTCGAAATTACCCCTAATTTGACCACTTCTTATTTCTTGACTGTTTCGGACACCTGCGGAATGCCTTCAGATGACGGCGAATACATCATTGAAGTAGGTGTATGGGATCCGTTGGCCGTAACGCTTACGCCGAATAATCCGGTGGTAGGCTGTAACGGTGTCGAATTGATCGCTACAATTACCGGAGGAAACCAAGTGTATTCAAACTATCTCTGGACAGATGAAAATGGAAATAACCTTTGGGGTTGGCAAAACTCACTCTTCTTGAGTTCTTGGAATCCAGCGACGTTCGCTCAATTTTCGGTTGAAGATGGATGTGGAAATACAGCAACGGCCTCAACCAATATTACAATAGAAATTCCCGATTTGACTGTCGACTTTGAAACCGAGCTCAATGCGGCCTGTGGTTCTGAGGTTACTATTGATCCGCAAACACAAGGAGAAGCTCCATTTTTCTTCAGTTGGTATGACATGAACTGGAACTGGCTTTCATCTAATCCTACATATACATTCACTGCAATGAATGATCAAAGCATTCAATTCTCTGTGAGTGATAACTGTGGTAATTTCATATCGGAAATTATCAATGTAACTATTTACTCTGATCCTATTGAAATTGACTTACCATCAAACTATACTGCGAGCTGCGTAGATTTTGTGAATATTGCTCCAACCATCACCGGAGGTAACAATCAAATGACCTATTTGTGGCAAGCGAATGGACAGACCATTGGCACTGGAGCTTCTTTAAATTACAATACAGCAACGACAACGGTAATTACATTATCAGTAAGTGATAACTGTGGAAATCTATCAACAGCCACGACTACACTAACTATAGAAAACGATCTTCCGGTACTTACTGTAAGTGAAGATCAAAGCGGCACCTGTATCGATGAAATGGTCTATACAGCAGAAGCTACGGCCGGTGAATTAGGCAGCGGTTCGTACAACTTTGTGTGGTCAGCTGGCGGCAATCAAATTGGCACAGGCAATGTCTTGACTTATGTGTTCAATGCCTCAACCACCATTACTTGTACCGTTACCGACCAGTGCGGATCAACAGATGCGGAAACCACCCAATTCTATTTGGATATTCCCCCATTGGTGCTTTCTGTGACCCCAGATAGCAGCATTTGTCGCGGATCGAGCATTGTATTGCAAGCGACAACTACCGGAGGTGCAAGCCCGATAAGTTATTATTGGGAAGAAACTGGAGAAACCACTTCATCAATAGTGGTGGCGCCCGGCGACGATCGCGAGTTCAACGTTGAGGTCACTGATATGTGTGGTCAATCCGACATGGATGACATCGAAATCGAAGTGCAATGGGTGGATGCGTTATTTAGTTTTGAGTATTTGAATGATGTAGATGTTCTGTTTAATGCGGCATCCAACGATAGTTGTGCTGATTGCTCATACTATTGGAATTTCGGAGATGGCAGTGCCATTTTGGAACCAGATCCAACCCACACCTTCGATGGCTTGGATCAATATTCCGTATCCTTGTTGGTGACCAATGAACTTGGTTGTACTGACATTGCTTACGATGTTGTGTATCCGCCAGTGTCCATTTATATTCCGAATGCATTTACGCCTGACTATGATGGCATCAACGATGTTTGGGAAATCAAGGCAACGGGAGTCCTTTCTTTTGAAATATTCGTGTACAACCGTTGGGGACAACAGGTGTATTATTCAAACGACCATACCAAAGCTTGGACAGGTGGTCTGAACAATGGCGAGTATTTCTTGGAAGACGGAATCTACAACTATTTGATCAAGTACACCGGAGTGGATGGTGATGCGCAGAAGTTGAAAGGATCGCTCAATTTGCTTCGATAGAACGGAAGATCGGGTGATCAATAGATCAAAATTCCTCGGTTTTGGACTCGAGAGATGTTAGCATGTCGTACCACAAATCTTTTTTCGACGACGTTGAGTCGCTGGAAAGCGCATTGCGTAGGACAGAAGAGGCTTCTAGAACGTCGGTTTCCGTAATGGGATCTTCTATACTTTCAATGATGGTCGCACATTCTAAGGCCTCTTCAAAAGAGCCTTCTACCGCAATTTCGGCAAGGGTCACCACTGCTTCGACCGGTTGAATACCAGAATTCCAAATGAAGGCGAGTAAATCTTTGCGGACCGCTTTGTATTCTTTATTGTTTATGGCTTTTGTAAAAATTTCTTCTAGACCGGAAACCTTTAGATTGCTTAAAAGATCGGCAATTTCTCGACGAATTTCAGCGTGTTTAGAAGAGGCATAAACAGCAATGAGCGGCTCCACAAGTGGCTTTGAACCTTCCTCACGACATTTGTGCACCGCTTTCATGACTACAATATCATCATCACTAAAAAGTTCGCGTTTGATTTCCTCTATTAGCTTAATTTTTGCACTTGTACTCATTTGGCAAATATACGAAGCAACTTCACGGATTTTTTCGTAGTCTTGTACTTGTAATTTCACTATCCATGAATAAAGTAAAAACACTTTTGACTGCTTTGGCTTTATTTGCCGGCACAGCCCTATTTGCTCAAAACACCATCACAGCTGACGAGGTGAATATCACTATTACAAGTGAAACAAGTAGAGAGCAATTGTGGCAACTGCGCCAAGAAATGCAAGTTCAAGGTATCGATTTTCTTTACACTCCGCGCTTTGATAACAATCGCAAGTTGATCGGAATCGAATACACTGTTAAGCGATCAGATGGCACTGTATTGGGCACCGCATCAAACAATCAATTGATGAATCCAAACGCTTCATCAAAGATCATTTTGGCAAAACAAAACAACAAGTTCGAAGCAACTTGCATCGGTACTTGCGAATAGGAATTTCCGCTTTACTTACTAAGGAGAATCTGTCGGATAGCTTCATTGGCCCGAAAGATTCTCCTTTCTTTTTGCTCTTCGGTTTCTTGAATAGAGCGATGCTCGAGCAATTTCACCCACGACTCCATTTCTGAGCATTTTTGGAGTGTCTCGGGGGTTAAATATGTTTCAAAAAGCTTTTCACGAATATAATTGACCGCGATATCCGAAGGATGGACTAAATCATTTTCATAAAATCGATAATCGCGCAAGTCGTCCACCATCATCTCGTAAGCCGGAAAATAACTCACCTTTCCAGGAAATTGTTTCTCAAGCGCATCACAAAGGAGCACCAAAGCCGCTTTTGACCGTTGATTTTCTACAAAACCTTCGCGCAGATGGCGCACAGGGCTCACCGTCAACACCACTTTAAGATTCGGATTCCATGTAGTCAATTCTTCTAGAGTTGCCGGCCATTCGGCCACGAGACTCGCTGTGTCAAATCGATTTTTTGTAAACATCTGCTGCGGCAACTTGTGACAATTGCCCACCACACGATTCGTATCATGGAATACGTAGCCGATAGCGGTACCGAATGTGATAAATAGGACTTCTGCTTTTTTCAAAAAATTATGGGCAGCCCCAATCTCGTCATTGATTGTATTGAGCAGAGATACACTATCTGATGATGAAAAGCGTCCATGATGATGCAAACTCACGAAACGATTGTTAAAGGACATTACATCATGATCGGTGTACTGCTTATTTTCTATGACATCCCGCAAAGCTTTAGCCATTGCTAGTGGATGAAATAATATTCCATGAGCGTTGGCATGCACTTGGAATTGATATCTCGCAAATGCCGCCACCATGTTTTCCGAAAAACAAGAACCTAAAAAACCTATTGGACTATTGTGATCCAATAAAAAATCACTCTTTTCGAGATGCAATTCAGTGTGCCAAATCATGCGGACAGGATATCGTTGATTTGAATACTTTGGGCGCATTTAAAATGCCCTTGAGGACATTTGCGATGGCCATGAAGGCCGCATGGGCGGCAGTCCAATGGCAATGTTGTTTGGATGACTTGGCTTTGATCACTAAGTGGCCCGAATCCGAATTGTGGAATGGTGCTGCAAAAAATTGCTCTCACCGGAGCGTTCATCGCAGAGCAAAGATGCAGCGGTCCGCTGTCGTTCACATAATTCATCTGCGCTTTTGACATTAAAGCAGCAGATTGCAGCATCGTCAGATCTCCGGCCAATACCTGAACCAAAGATCCATGAGCGAGTGATGCAATTTCTTGGCACAATTGGCGATCTCCCGGTCCACCGAGCAGGACAACTCTTTTCTTAACGCGTTGAATCAATTCCACCCATTTGGCCGCAGGAAAACGTTTGGTTTCCCAAACGGAAGCAGGGCTTATTGTTATAAATCCATCCGTTGCAAATGGTTCTATTTTATCAAAATCACTGCTTGACGGATAAAGCTTGGGACGGGCTGCAGGAACAACATGCCAAAGGCAAAGCAATTCGTGATTGCGATCCACTTCGTGCTTGAAACGAGTATCCGACATACGCCCAACCACATGCGCGCATTTGAGATCAAACAGCCAGGACATAGGATTATTTGCAAAACCAATACGTTGTTTTGCGCCACTGAATGCCGTCAAAAATCCGGAAGAGATAAAGCGTTGAAAATTGATGACCACATCATAGTGTACTTTCCTTACTGATAAGAGCAACCGAATGAGTGATCGGTATTTGGCTTTCTTTTTTTCCCAAACGTATAGTGTATCAATAAAGGGATGACCTTTTAACAACGCTTCATTTCCCTGGCGAACGAGAACGTCAATACGCGCATCCGGGTAAGCGGTATGTGCAGACTCCAATGCCGCCGTCATGAGAATGACATCGCCGATAAAAGCGGTTTGTATGAGCAATATTTTTTGCATCAAACAGCGACTTCAAAATCGCGCAACGCATCGTTGAGCGATGTTTTCAAATCAGTACTTGCTTTTCGTTTGCCGATAATCAAAGCACAATTCACTTGATACGCTCCTGCAGGAAACTCTTTGGTGTAGCTGCCCGGAATCACAACGCTGCGTTCGGGAACCTCACCAATAAACGTAATTGGTTCGGGACCGGACACATCAATGATTTTGGTTGATTTCGTCAAGACCACATTCGCGCCGAGGACTGCCTCTTTTTTCACACGAACACCTTCAACCACAATAGAGCGAGATCCAATGAAGCAGCCATCCTCGATAATTACCGGAGCCGCTTGGAGCGGTTCGAGCACACCTCCAATACCCACACCACCACTCAGGTGAACATCTTTGCCAATTTGCGCACAACTTCCTACAGTTGCCCATGTGTCGACCATGGTTCCAGACCCCACATACGCTCCAATATTGACATACGAAGGCATCATAATGACGCCACGTTCCAGATAAGCGCCATAACGAGCTATGGCATGCGGCACCACACGGACACCTGTTGCTTCATAGTTGCGCTTCAAAGCCATTTTATCATGAAAAACAAATGGGCCTACTTCAATGACTTGCATTTGTTGAATAGGAAAATAAAGCACCACTGCTTTTTTCACCCATTCATTTACTTGCCAATCGCCATTGCTTATTGGCTCCGCCACACGCAATTCACCCTCATCTAAATGCTCAATCACTTTGCGGATGGCCGTTTTGGTCGCATCTTGTTGGAGCAACGTTCGGTCTTCCCAAGCGGCCTCAATCATTTGCCTCAATTCTTGCATAGGTTTATTTTTTCCAAAAATAGGATTGAAACGCCTGGTATTCCTAATTTTGATTCATGTCAAAAGCACTGGCCATCGATTACGGTCAAAAAAGAACAGGTATTGCCATCACGGATGCACTTCGAATCATTGCTTCTCCGCTAGAAACGGTTGAAACAGCAAGGCTCTTTGAATATCTCGCTAAGATAATTCCGACAGAAAAAATCACAGACATTGTTGTTGGCGAAGCCCGCCATGCAGACGGAAGTGCATCTGAAATCACTTTGTTGCAACAAGCCTTTTGCGAACAATTGCATAAAAAACATCCCACCGTGCAGATTCACCGCATCGATGAGCGCAATACGAGTCAGCTCGCCGCACAAGCATTGGTCATGGGCGGAATGAAAAAAACAGATCGGCAAAAAAAAGAAAATCTAGACAAAGTGAGTGCTGCCATCATTCTCCAATATTTTTTGGAAAAGCGATGACTAAAAGCAAATTACTTTCATTTGAAGTGCAAGCGGATCAAAGGAAGTGATGAGTTTTTCAATAAAATCTTCAGGCCATTGACCCGCAAACTGCGCTGCATTCACAACACGCTCTTGGGGCTGGCCCTCAGGAAAACATTCACTCAGAATTTTTTCTAGTTGTTGAATGCGCTGGTCTTCTTTCGACTTCAACGCTTTTTTCATCTTTTTCTCTACTCCCTCTAAAGCGCTTAGCTGGCGTGTATATTCTGCAGCAACAAAACCAGCCAGTGTCGGATCTAACGCCACGGCCTTTTCAGTGAGCGATTGAAAAATATGATCCAACTCCTTTTTCTCTGCCATCGTATCAACTTCACCATGCGCGCTGAGCCAATGATTGATGATGATTTGTTTATCCCGGAAAAGATCGCTCCAATCCAATTGGAGCTTTTCAATTTTCTTGCACAAACTATTTGTTATCAGCAATGCGCTATCACGCAGCACGAGAGCTGGAAAGGGCACGTTCCATTGATCAAACACCCCTTTCAATTGAAGCCAATAGGCCAATTCTCCGGGCCCGCCTATGTAAGCGATATTGGGTAGAATACATTCTTGATACACTGGGCGAAGCACCACATTAGGACTAAAATCTTGGGGCTGTCTCTCGAGTCGCTCCATCAACTGTTCATTGACTTGTTCAGGCAGGATGCGCGTTCGTTGTTGATTTTCTAGCAAGAACAAATTAATTTCTCGAGGCGAGACTTGCAAAGAATAACCCAATTTTTCCAATTGAGTGCTGGCTATTGATACGGACAGATGGGATTGACCGGTGGACAATTCCTGCTTCATGATTGGAGCAAATACGCTCTTTAAAGTGGCATCATCCGCATCAATCACAATTAATTCATCTGTTCCAAAAATGGCGTATACGAGGTCACGTGTGGAATCGGCGACGGTAGATTTGCTATACGCTTTTGTGAGTATATCAATCCATTTTTTCTCCGCATCATTATTGCCTAAAATGGTT
>JBMOFW010000122.1:0-8630 GCA_049318685.1 Flavobacteriales bacterium | reverse complement strand
TGAAGCAGCGGATAATCAGGAGAAAGAAGCCCGTAAAAACATTCAATTGACTGTGGATGCGGCCAAGAATTATTATATCGATGGCGACCCTATTGCATTAGAACAATTGGATGTACGATTAGAAGCCATTCATAAGACCGATCCTGAGGCCGGTTGTGCCATCAATATGGATCGCTCGCTCACCGTTCAAGACCTTGTTGATGTCATGCAGATTGGCGCACGACATGATGTAAAAATGTACCTCAAGACAGGTAAGCCGTCCTAAAACGTTTCATTATGGAATTTGCTATTTTGGCTGTGTTCATTATTGGATACATCGCGATTGCTTTTGAGCATTCGATTAAAATTGACAAAGCTTCAACCGCTTTATTGACGGGTGTTTTATGCTGGGCAATGCTTGTTGTCGGGATACATTATATACCCGAACATTCGCTCGGTTATTTTGAGGAATTGCGTGGGTTTCTGAAGTTAACCGAGAATGAAGATTTAACCGCTCATAGTTTTTTTGATTATCGTTTATTACATCACCTGCAAGATATAGCCGGCATTTTGCTATTTCTTATGGGGGCCATGACCATTGTGGAAGTGGTCGACGCGCACGAAGGATTCCGAATAATAACGGATCGCATCAATAGCAAGAGCAAAGTGAAATTGCTTTGGGTGTTGTCTATTTTGACATTCTTTCTGTCGGCCGCATTGGATAATTTGACCACAGCAATTGTCATGATTAGTTTGTCGCGCAAATTGATTGGTGATACGAAAACACGTTGGTTTTTTGGAGGAATGATCGTTATAGCTGCAAATGCCGGAGGGGCTTGGACACCAATCGGTGACGTGACCACCACCATGCTTTGGATTGGTAAGCAAATTACCAGTGTGAGCATCATGAAAGAAATATTTTTGGCCAGTTTGATGAATTTAATTGTACCGCTAATTATTTTGTCTTTTGTGTTGAAAGGAAATATCGAGCGACCAGAAAATGTGGAAGAAGAATCTGCAGTTCTGCCTCGTGAACGAGCGGTGGCCTTTTTCTTGGGTGTTGGTGGATTGTTGTTTGTTCCTATTTTTAAAAGTGTAACTCATTTGCCGCCATTTATGGGCATCATGTTTAGTTTGGGTATCGTTTGGGTGGCTACAGAGTTGATGCATGGGAAGAAGATGGATGATGAAAAACATAAGTATAGTGCCTTGCATGCATTGCGCAAGATTGATATGCCTTCAGTACTCTTTTTCTTAGGTATCTTATTGGCCGTGGCCGCGCTTCAGGAAGTTGGACATTTGATTACACTCGCTCAGGGATTACGCGATGGTTTGGGCAATATGTATGCTATTAATATAGCTATTGGCTTGTTGTCTGCGGTCATTGATAACGTGCCTTTGGTTGCGGCGAGCATGAACATGTACCCTGTTTCACCGGCATTGACCGGTGATGCATGGGCTGATTTGTTCGTTCAAGACGGTCCTTTCTGGCATTTCTTGGCCTATACCGCAGGAACAGGAGGTAGCATCCTCATCATTGGTTCGGCTGCTGGCGTGGCAGTTATGGGATTGGAAAAAATCGATTTCATGTGGTACCTTAAAAAGATTACCCCATGGGCATTAATCGGCTATTTTGCTGGTGCCGCAGTCTACATCATTGAAATGATGCTTTGGCACTAGTATAAATTATGCCTCTTCGTCTTTTGGTTTTTGTCCAGTGCGACAAAGCGGAATTTCAGAAACCGGATGAACAATCATTGGAATCATTTCCACATGCGTTTCACTCGGATCCAAGCCGAAGGCTTTTTCGTTGGCCTGAGCAATTTGTTTAATGGCGAAGTAAACGTTGAGAATAAATCCATCTTTCAGCGAGAACTCGTTTTCGTAACTCAAGAATTTTTCTAAGATCACGAATTTAAAGTCGGCTGCTAAGTTGTATTTTTTCAGAGACGGATAGCGGCTTTCGATATCAAGCTCATGGCTTTCCACCATTTCTTCTACCACTTTACGGAAGAGCATGGAAATACGCGGCTGTACGCGGAATCCGAGTTTAAACTCAACTCGAATTACTTTATCATTTTCAATTTCCCGCACACTGTATTCCATGTGATAAGGATCGTCCATACGTTCAATATGTACAAACCAATAAATGTCTGCCCGTTTAGGTGAGTGACTAAAAATGGAGTAGATGATTTTTTGTTCTACTTCTGTTTGCAAATCCGCTTTGGTCAAGTAGATCGCGTGAGTAGCAAATTTCGGTACGGAAGTGTCGGCGCTAAGATCTTTGAGTACATCAATATGGTCAGACAACTTTACAAAGTTGGTCATTTTATTATTGATTTTTCTCGATTTATACCATACATACATTACGAAAATAGCAGCAATTCCGAGGGCGAGAAATACCCACATTTGAGAAAGCTTAGACAAGTTGGCGACCAAGAATGATAGCTCCACGGTCAGAAATATGCCAATTAAAACATAGACAAAAATGGTATTCCATTTTTTTATCCAAATCAGATAGCGCGATACCAGAATAGTGGTCATCAACATGGTGACCGTAATGAATAATCCATAGGCAGCCTCCATCTTGGAGGATTCTTTGAAATAAAGCATCACCGCAACACAGCCTCCCCAAAGAATCCAGTTAACACTTGGGATATAGATTTGACCGCGGATATCGGTGGGGTATTTAATCGTGATTCGGGGCCAGAAATTGAGCGACACAGCTTCTGAGATGAGCGTAAATGATCCCGAGATCAAGGCTTGAGAAGCTATGATAGCTGCAGCAGTCGCAATGGCAATACCGAATACAAGGAACCAACGCGGCATGATTTCATAGAAAGGATTCATATCACCGAGGTGGGTGTGTCCACTATGAAGCAACCAGGCACCTTGACCACAGTAATTGAGGATCAAAGCAAGTTTGACAAACATCCAACTTGCTTGGATGTTGCGCTTTCCACAGTGACCGAGGTCGGAGTACAACGCTTCTGCTCCTGTTGTGCAAAGGAAAACTGCACCGAGAATCCAGAAGCCATGAGGATAGTTGACCAATAAGTTATAGGCGTAATGTGGACTGAGCGCCTTGAGAATGTCAGGATAGTGAGCGATTTGGTTAATGCCGAGGATGGCCATCATGGCAAACCAGGCGAACATAATGGGTCCAAATGTCGCACCGACCACTTTGGTTCCAAAACGCTGGAAAACAAAGAGAATGGTAATAATGGTGATCACGATGCCTTCTACAGGAATACCGTGATATACTTTTTCAAGACCTTCAATGGCTGAGGCTACAGAAATGGGCGGGGTAATAATACCGTCACCGAGCAAGGTACCTGCGCCTATGATAGCTGGGATATAGAGCCATTTGCCACGGCGTCTAACGAGAGCGTACAATGAAAAAATACCTCCCTCACCGTTGTTGTCCGCTTGCAAAGTGAGCAAGATGTACTTCAATGTGGTTTGAAGGGTAAGTGTCCAGAAAACGCAGGAAATCCCCCCCATTACGAGGTCTTCAGAAATTTCACGGTGATGAATAATGGCCTTTAAGACGTAAAGGGGAGAGGTTCCGATGTCGCCAAACACGATACCGAGTGACACCAAAACACCGGCGGCACTCAGCTTTTTCATATGTGAACTCATAAAATAAAAGGTTCTGAGGAGACAAAGGTACAGGCAGTTATCGCCTCGTTATCCTCGTTCTAACAAAATTATTTTTAGGATTTTACGGTTATTCACTTTCGACTATGGATTAAATTTCTGAGCTGCTATGAATTCGAACGACAATTTGAACTCTTTTTGATCGTTGGTGTACAGGCTGGAGTGGTCTGTATGGCATAAAAAAAATACCTGAGATATGACCTTCAATTTAGATTTTTTATTTTTCCTTCAGGAAAATCTTACCGTTAGCGGAGCTACGGTGGCTGCTGATACTACTTCGGGAAGCCAACCGGCTGGGAATTTTGATCTTGTGGATCAATTAATCCAAGGGTGGTATATCTACATACCACAGCTTATTTTGAGTATAGTAGCCGTTTACATCTTTGTTGAACGCAGTTTGGCTGTTTCAAAAGCAGGCAAAGAAGATCCAACATTCATGAGTAAAATTAAAGAGTATATCAATGGAGGGAAGTTAGATAGTGCTCGTAATTTGTGTGCTACAGTGAATACCCCTATGTCAGCGATGATCGAAAAAGGGATTTCACGTATTGGTAAACCTTTGGAAGATATTTCGAAAGCCATCGAAAACACAGGAAAGATCGAGATTGCCAAAATGGAGCGAAATACAAGCATTTTAGCTACTATTTCTGCTGTGGCTCCCATGTTTGGGTTCTTGGGAACGGTTTTCGGCGTGATTACCATTTTCCGAGACATTGCTGAAGCGGGTAGTTTGCAAATTGGAACAGTTTCTGAAGGTCTTTATCTTAAGATGATTTCCTCGGCGGTAGGTTTGATCGTAGGTATGATTGCCTATGTTGGTTATAACACGATTACTAGCCGAATTGGAAAAGTGATTAATAAAATGGAATCCAATGCCGTTGAATTCTTGGATATTCTTGAACAACCATCAAACTAATTGTCGATGGATTTAAAAAGAAAAAATAAAATTCACGCAGAAGCGAGTATGTCCGCACTGTCGGATATCATCTTTATGCTTCTTATATTTTTCGTTATTGCAAGCACATTAGCAGTGAATGGCGAACAGGTCGATTTACCATCGACCAGCACGGGTACCCCATCACAAGCAACCACGACTGTTACTATTAATGAAATGCTAGAATACTCTATTGATAATATTCCAACATCGAAAGAGACAGTAGAGTCTATGTTGCAACAGGTTATGGCAGGCAAGGGAGATGACAAAGTGATTTTGAATATCGACCGCAGTGTACCGACCGGGGAGACCATCGAATTGTTTTCAATTTTGAAATCACATGGATGGAAACCATTTATTGCAACCAAACCAGCAGAATAGGATGACTACTGTCAAATCACATAAAGCAATTGCAGCCGGAAGTACATTTGTTGTGCACGTTCTGTTTATTCTTGCTTTGTTGTTATTACTAAAGGATTGCGGCGGAGCGGCTGGAGAGGGCAATGGAATGGGCGGTGGAACAGGTGGTGGATATACAGAATTGGATATGGCATTGCTCGGCGAAAGCCCCAATGGCGGTGGAGGTACAAGTGATGATGGTGGTACTCCAGATGCAGCTGCCCCAGCAAGCTCTCCAGATCAAAATGTCGTGACGACAAATGATGCCGCACCTGTGAGTATTAAAACAAACCCGAATACACCAACAAATACAACGACAAATACCAATAATAACAATCAGAATACGAACCCAAAAAAGAATATTTTCGATAGGCTAGACGACCCAGGTGATCCCGCGAAAGGACCAGGAGACGACCCTACAAAAACAGGTGGGGATCCTTTCGGCTCAATCACTGGTAAAGGTCTATTTGGAGCAGGTGGGGGAGGAAATGGTGGAAGTGGATATGAATTTAGATTCTTCAGACCGATGGTTACCAAACCGTCATTGAGTGATGTCATTCCCGATCAAGGGAATGTTGTGGTGAAAATTGTTGTCGATAAAAGAGGTAATGTAGTTAGTGCGACAACAGATAGCGGTGATCCAGGAACGAATACCCGCAATTCGCAATTGCACAGATTGGCTGAAAAAGCCGCCCGATCCGCAAAATTTGAAGCCGATCCAAATAATGGGAACAATCGTCAAGGCAAAATAACTATTCGATTTATATTGAAATAATCCGACGGACGGGAGATGGTTTGTTCAATAGATCTTATGATCTTTCCATCTCACGATCTCACGATCTTCCGATCACACCACTTCAGCAACGGTGAATACACTACCTCCTACTAGGATCATATCCTCTGGATCGGCTTCTAGTTTAGCCGCTGTGTAGGCATGTTCTACTGAACTATACACATTGCCCTTCAACCCCATTTCATGGCCAAATGCTGCAAGCTCGTTGGCATCTAATCCGCGGGGAATATTGGCTTTGCAGAAATAGTATCGGGCATGTTTGGGGAGCAATGAAAGTACTGTTGAAATGTCTTTATCAGCTACCATACCAATTACAAAGTGCAGCTTGTCGAATATCTGGTCTTCCACTTGTTTCATTAACATGCGTACACCGTCTTCATTATGGGCCACATCGGCAACAATGAGTGGATCTGTTCCTAAAATTTGCCAACGTCCCATCAACCCCGTATTCTCAGATACGTTTAAAAATCCACGAGAAATGGCCTCCTCAGTGATGTTCCAACCTTTGCGACGAAGTGCCACTAGCGTCTGATAGGCGGTTCTTCTATTTTCTTCTTGATAATACCCTTGCAGTGAAGTAGCAGGGGCATCGCCGGATGTTAAAGAAGCATCAATGATTGGCGCGTTTTTTTCCTTGGCGGTAGATTCGATAACCGAACGAGCATTCGGGTTCATTTCGCCTAAAATTACAGGAGTACTATTTTTTATAATACCCGCTTTTTCCGATGCGATTTTTTCCAAAGTATCGCCAAGCAGGTTCATGTGGTCGTATCCAATATTGGTAATGACGGCGATTTCTGGAGAGATCACATTGGTGCTGTCCAATCGTCCGCCTAGCCCCGTTTCGATAATGGCGATATCCACTTTTTCCTTGGCGAAATACCAGAAGGAAAGCGCAATGGTCATTTCAAAAAACGAAGGTTGAATAGCTGTCCAAGCATCCTTGTATTTTTCTACAAAATAGATCACATCCGATTCTGGAATCATTTTGCCGTTGATGCGAATGCGCTCCCGAAAATCCTTGAGATGTGGCGACGTACACAAGGCAGTTTTGTAGCCGGCTTCTTGAAGTGAAGAAGCGATCAAGTGCGACGTGCTGCCTTTGCCATTGGTGCCAGCAATGTGTATACAACGCAGATCATTTTGCGGATTGCCGATCAAGTTGCAAAGCGCAATGGTATTGCTCAAGTCGGGCTTGTAAGCAGCTGGGCCAATGCGATGAAACATGGGCAGTTGTGCAAACAAATAATCAAGTACTTCTCCATAGGTCATCACGGAGCGAAGTTAGTTATTTGATGAATGCAATCTTACCCACATTGTCGGTTTCCCCGAGAGGGGTAGAAACATAAATTAGGTATACACCGGTAGATGGACGTTCGCCATTGAAATTTTTTCCATCCCACACCGCTCTCCCGCCTTCACTGCTCGTTTCAAATACAACGTTGCCTTGAATATCGGTGATTTTTACGACGGTATCATACGCTAATCCATCAATGGTAATGTTGCCGGTGTAGTCTTCTTTCACAGGGTTTGGAAATGCCCGGACTTCTTCAATTTCTGTTACAAAATTGGTTGCGGTAGAAAAGAAGGAGACAATCCCATTTTCGGTCACAAAGAAAACTTCGCCATTGCTTTGGTTGACCGCCATATCGATCACGTTGTTGCTCAACAACGGACTGTTTTCTTCGGTGAAATGATAAATCTGCTCAAGTCCATCATCACTGAAAAGGAAGACTCCACTGTTTTGCGTTGCAATCCATTTTCTATTACCACCGTCTATTTCAATCGCAGTAATGGTTTCTGTGCCGAGCAATTCCTGCACGTTGCCGTCCTGTTCAATTAATATGGGTTCTGAATCGAATTGACTGTCAGCAAATACGGCGTCTTGATTGTAAAAAACGGAAAGCCCTTGCAGCGTGCCTACCCAAATTTCACCATCCAAATCTTCGCGCATACACCACACTTCCTTATTGGGCAAACCACCAACTCCATCACCGGCGGTGAGAAATTTGAAGTTGTCGTCACTGCTGTTGTCAAGCGTAGCGTTAGGATTAAAAGCAACAATACCGCGTCCTTCTACAATCGCCCATACATATCCTAATTGAGTCGGCAGAACTTCGATGATTTTATCAGAAGAGCTAATGGTTGGGGTAAAATCATAAGCGTAAAAATTTCCACTTTGATCACGCGCCTGAATAGCTTTATCTGTGTAGCTATTGCCATACCAGAGAACCCCATTGACGTCGAAAGCGCAAGAAGCAACACCCGTCCATTGAGGCGACCATTCCAAGCCTGCTAATTCAATAGTGCTATTTGAACTGTTCCAAATGTTGGTGATTTGGTTGTTGTACACTTCGATCAATCCTTCTTCCCATGAGCCAAGATAAACGTGGCTGTTGTCTATCGGGTCGACGGTTACATCGAGCATATCGCGCACATTCGTAATGTCATTTAGTCCGGCAACAAGAGGAGTGCTCTTCCACGATTCATTGACAAACGCGGAAATTTTGCGTTCGTTCCATTGATTTCCCCAATAAGGAGTTACGCCCCCATGTGCGATCCAAACATTGTTATTATACGCTGTGACTTTTCTTGCTTCGGCATATTCCGGGCCTTGCGGCAAAACAGAGGTGCGAGTGCCATCGAATTTTTGCCAAAGTAAACCTCCTGATTCGTTGGCTACCCAACATCCACCGTATTGATCCATAATGGCCGTGTACGCATTCACTGTGTATCCTGCATGCACGATGTTGTTGATGTTTTGATTCAGTTCGAAGTGATACACTTGATATGCACCACTGCCTGCCAACCCAAGCCATTCTCCGTTGCACCACATTTCACGGTATTTCATATTGGCGTAGTTAG
>JBMOFW010000121.1:0-8645 GCA_049318685.1 Flavobacteriales bacterium | reverse complement strand
TGCAAAGCATAATAGATATAATCGAGATATTGAATTTCAGCTACCGGTCGCAATCCGCGCATAGCCATGCCGATACCTTGACCAATAATCGTGGCCTCACGAATACCTGAATCGGATACACGGAGGTCGCCATATTTTTCTTGCAATCCTTCGCATGTTTGGTTTACGCCGCCAATTTTACCAACGTCCTCACCAAATATTAACACTTCCGGTCGCTTAGCCATTACCATATCCCAGAAATCGCGAAGTACCAATCGGCCATCCACCATTTCAGGGTTACTATCATATTGTGGCGTAATATGTTCTTGCTTTGACGTAGCTATGGCCGATTCACTGTACAGATGACTGCTGTATCGACGGCTGCATTCATACTCCAATTGATCCAACCAAGAAACCAATGCTTTTGCATCGGGATTGTGTTGACCACGCAATGCACGCATTGCCTTTTTCGACAGGGCAAAAATATCTTTTCGAATAGGTTCAACCGTTTTTTTCAACTCATTGAAAGCAGCCACTACAGTGTCATGCTGACCGGAAGAAGCCACGAGTTTTTCGAGATGAGAAATGGCCGTTTGAACATCATTATCAATATCTGCGCGGAATTCAGCCCACGCTTGTTTTTGTTCTTTTCTTACTTGCGCTTTGGCTTCTTCTCTTATTTGCTCTAATTCTTTTTCACTCGCAATTCCATCAATCACTATGAATTTTTTGAATTGCTCTATGCAATCGTATTCTTCGTACCAAGCGAGAAGCGATTTATCCTTGTAGCGCTCATGTGATCCACTTGTGCTATGACCTTGCGGCTGCGTGAGTTCTTCAATATGAACCAGACAAGGGATGTGATTTTCACGCGAGTAGCTTACCGATTTTTCATAAGTCAGCAACAATTCAGGGTAGTTCCATCCTTTGGCTTTAAATATTTTGATCCCGTTGGTCGTGGTCGTTTTTTCGAATCCACTCAACGCCTCTGAAATACTTTCTTTAACCGTTTGATATTTTTTTGGAACAGAAATTCCCCAACCATTATCCCACACATTCATCACCAATGGAACACCTAAAACTGCTGCTGCATTCATGGTTTCCCAAAAAAGACCTTCAGAAGTACTGGAATCGCCGATGGTACCAAAAGCCACCTCATTTCCTTTGTCTGAAAACGAAGTCCAACTGTGCAAATCGGGCAATTGGCGATACATTTTTGAGGCTTGTGCCAATCCAAGAAGGCGCGGCATTTGTCCCGCAGTTGGACTAATATCTGAGGATGAATTTTTCGATTGCATCACATTTTTCCATGAACCATCTTCATGAAGAAAACGTGTACTGTAGTGCCCCCCCATTTGTCGTCCGCCGGATGCTGGTTCAGCGACCACATCGGTATGCGCATAGAGTGCGGCGAAATACTGCTGCACATTCAATTCACCGATGGCCATCATAAACGTCTGGTCGCGGTAATATCCGCTTCTCCAGTCGCCATTTCGGAATTGTTTGGCCATGGCGATTTGAGCCAATTCTTTACCATCACCGAAGATGCCGAATTTAGCTTTGCCGGTAAGCACTTCTTTTCTTCCCAAAAGAGAAGCTTCGCGGCTGTAGCAGGCCAAGCGATAATCATCGAGTAGGCGCTGACGAATCTTCTCTTCTGTAAGAATGTGTGCAGGAGTTTCGAATGCTTTTGACATGGAGCAAAGATAATGTTTAGTCGCTTATTTTAATGCCTTGGCTATCCTAGCGGCGAGGGCAGCGTTGTTTAGTACGAGCGCAATATTGGATTCAAGACTTTTGCCTTGAGTCACTTCTTTAATTTTCCCCAATAAAAACGGCGTCAATCGCTTGCCAGAAATCGCTTGTCTTTCAGCTTCGGCCACCGCTTCTTTGATCACTGGTTCAATCGTTTCATGCGGAATTTCGTAGGCCTCAGGAATAGGATTGCTTATGAGCACACCTCCATTCATACCCGCATTCCACTTCGCATTTAAAAAGCTTGCGATATCCTTTTCAGAATCCATGCGCATTTCCACCGGAATGCCCGAAGATCGCGAATAGAACGCACCGAAAAAATCACTTTGAAATCCAATGACCGGCACACCCCATGTTTCGAGATACTCCAACGTGCGCGGAATATCCAAAATAGCCTTGGCACCAGCGCTTACTACAGCCACCGAAGTCTGGCCGAGTTCATTGAGATCTGCGCTGACATCGCCAGACAATTCAACACCGCGATGCACACCACCGATTCCACCAGTCGCAAACAGGCGAATACCGGCCATCTCAGCACCTATCATCGTGGCAGCTACTGTGGTAGCACCCAATTTCTTTTGAGATAATGCCAATGGCAAATCGCGTCGAGACAATTTGAGTACATCATCCGAAGAAGCAATCAAATGCAATTGTTGCTCATTCAACCCAACGCAAATTTTCCCTTCAATACAAGCAATTGTTGCCGGCACAGCGCCATTTTCGCGGATGGTTTGCTCCACTTTAAGTGCAGTTTCCACATTCTGCGGAAAAGGCATGCCATGCGCAATGATCGTTGATTCGAGCGCCACGATAGCTTTGCCTGTGGCTATAGCTTCACGGACTTCTTCGTTGAACTGAAGGATTGAACTCATACAGCAAATTAAAGGCATTTCATTAACTTAAATCAACGTTTTGCAATCCGATATACACCTAAGTTTGCACCCGCATGAAATTACTCTTACAATATTTAAAACACGCACGCCGTCCTTTGATTCTCGCTTTGGTATTGGCTGCAGTCAATCAATCCTTCTCCTTGGTTGAACCGATGATTACCGGACGCATGTTTCAAACCTTAGCGGTCAATAGGGATGCCTATATAGCAAAAGGAGATGCTTTTCTACATGACTTGATTATTTTCTTGCTTTTGGCAATGGGTGCTGCCATGGTATCGCGTATTGCAAAGAACTTTCAGGATTATTTCACCAACGTGGTGATTCAACGCACAGGCGCTTTAATGTACACTGATGGAATCAAACATTCATTGCAGTTACCGTACGAGGTTTTTGAAGATCAACGCAGCGGTGAAACCTTAGGCAAATTGCAGAAAGTGCGCACAGACTCAGAAAAATTCATTACAGTATTCATTGGCGTCCTTTTCCAGAGCGCAGTAGGCATTGCCTTCGTTTTGACATACAGTATTCAAGTGCACTGGCTCATTGGCCCGATGTTTTTGATTACAGCTCCCCTCCTCGCTTTTATAAGTAGTTTGTTGAGTAAAAAAATTAAAACCATTTCAAAACAAATTTTGGGAGCAACGACCTCTTTAGCCGGTTCTACCACAGAGTCTTTGCGCAATATTGAGTTGGTGAAAAGCTTAGGATTGACCGATCAAGAAGTGAATCGATTGAACAACACCACCACACGCATTCTCGGACTTGAACTGAAAAAAGTGAAATACATACGAAGTTTGAGTTTCGTGCAAGGCACTACAGTCAATTTCATTCGTACGGTGTTAATTGGCTTTTTGTATTGGTTGGTATTTCGTGATCAAATCCTACCCGGAGAATTGTGGACGTTGACGATTTTCTCCTTTTTCATCTTCGGACCTTTGCAAGAGATGGGCAATGTCATAGCTTCCTATCGAGAGGCGGAAGCATCCTTGCAAAATTTCAGTGAACTATTGGCCACTCCCAAAGAATACACACCTGAAAACCCGCGTAGAATTGAGCAATTGGAAACATTTGAATTTGACAACGTCAGTTTCAAACATCGAAGTGCGACCACATTTGCGCTAGAAAACATAGGGTTTAAAATCAATAAAGGCGAAACAGTTGCTTTTGTAGGGCCTTCAGGAAGTGGAAAAACAACCTTGGTTAAACTCTCAGTGGGTTTGTATCAACCGCATGCTGGTGCCATAAAATACAATGGCATTACAGGAAGCGAAATAGACATCGACAGTTTGCGTAAACAAATTGGCTTTGTGACACAAGACACACAACTATTTGCAGGAACGATCAAAGAAAATTTGTTATTCGTTAAACCAGACGCTACAGATTCTGAGGTGTTGAGTGCGTTGGAGAAAGCCAGTTGTGGAAAGTTATTGGCACGCGCTGAAAGTGGCATCGAAACCGTGATTGGTGAGGGTGGAATTAAAATTTCAGGTGGAGAAAAACAACGTTTGAGCATTGCCAGAGCGTTATTGAGAAATCCAAAATTATTGGTGCTCGATGAGGCCACATCCGCTTTGGATTCTTTGACGGAAGAAGAAATCACCACCACAGTGAAACAAATTAATGCGGGACGCGATATAATAACTATACTTATTGCACACCGCCTGTCGACGATCATGCACGCCGACCGCATATTTGTTTTAGAGCAAGGAGTAATTGCCGAATCGGGAAATCACGAGCAATTGCTTCAAGAAAAAGGGCTCTATTACGCCATGTGGCGACAGCAGATTGGCGAAAGAAAGCGAGGATAATTCTCTTCGGCTGGCGGAAAAAGAGCAATATTTTTTGTGATGAATAAAATGTTACTCTTCCTCGCTCTATTGGCTTTCTGCACCGCAGGCTTTGCTCAGCAAGATAAAATGATTACCTATTCGGGCAATCCAATCAATTGGAGCATATACACCAAAACCACCAAAGGTTCTGGGTTTCAGAAAGCCTTTACCTATTGCGGAATATCCTATGCAGTAAAGCATGGCGCCAATGGCCTAGAGGCCAATTTCACTGCATTCATTGATGCCTCACAAAGTTGGGTAGTTTCGAATGCGCAAACCGCCTCATTACTTCGTCACGAACAAGGATTATTTGACTTGACTGAATTGTATGCGCGGAAAATGCGTCAAGCGGCGCAGCAATACATGGCCCAGCAAGGAACAAATCTCACATACGAAGGACTTTTAGCCGAATGCAGAGCCATTTACAAGGCATTGAACAACGAGCTGTTCTATCAGCAGCAGATGTACAACGCTGAGACCAATAATGGGTTGAAAAAAGAAGCGCAAATCACTTGGGATACCAAGTTGAGGCAAGAACTTCGACAACTCGAAAGTTTTAGCTTTTAATCTCTCGAAAAGTCAAATTGATACGTGGTCCAATGGCTCGGGCCGTTTTGGGAATAGCATGTTGCCAATCCCTCTGAAAATGCTGCATGATAAGTAGACTTCCGTCGTGAAGGGTGATGCTCAATTTTTCTTTAGAAATTTTATTTCGAAAATGCATTACTCTCGAAGCACCGAGGCTCACTGAGGCGATACAGGCTTGATTCATCTCTGGTTCATCATCGCTGTGCCATCCCATACTATCTTGTCCAGTGCGATAATAATTGGCCAGAACGGAGTTGAAAGGAAAAGGGTAAAGCCTATTTATTTTTTCGCTCATTTGCTCCAAAGGTGCGATCCACTTTTGCTCTTCCCAATGAATATTAGAATACGTGTAGGGTTTGCCAAACCAAGCGGTTAGCCTCGGTTCAAGATGCCATTTTCCGAAAAGGCGAATTTGGTTTTGACGCCATTGCACTTCTCTTTGAATGATATCGAAGTCGGCTGAGGAGAAAACACGATCAAACAACAACAAAGCGGCGTCATTGTCTTGAAAGATAATCATGCTTCAGGTGTGGAGGTTGAATCTGTTGTTTTCGATTCAACCGGTTTTTCTTCTTTTACCTCGGGATCCTTGCGTTGCGGAATGGGTCGAGCGCGTTCGTTTGTAGGGTGTTCGTCTTCCATGTCCATTTGATCAAGACGCACATTATTCTGAACTTCCTTCTTGATCTCGTTGGCGCTGCTCATGATTTCATCCTGCACATCCTTGGCGGCGTTGCGGAATTGGTAAACGGCTTTACCGAGCGTTTGAGCCAATGATGGAATTCCTTTGGCGCCAAAAAACAAGAGATAGACAAATAATATAAGGACAATTTCTCCGGCTGACATGATGCAAATGTAGAATAAAAAAAGCCGCCTCGTTTGAAACGAGACGGCTTTCCTTGTTCACACAAAAATTTATACTTAGGCTTTAGAATCTGCTTCTGCTGAAGCATTTTTTGAAGCGAAGAATTTACGCATATCGATAACGATAGGTGTCGCAATGAAGAGTGTTGAATACACCCCTGAAATCACACCGATAATCATCGCAAAAGTGAATCCTTTGATATCATCGCTACCAAAGATGAACATCACAATCAATGTAAGCAATACAGTCATAGAGGTGTTCAATGTACGTCCCATGGTGCTATTCAACGCGTTGTTAATAGTCACTTCCACTTTTTCACTCTTATTTGCACGGAGGTATTCGCGAATACGGTCGAAGATAACCACGGTGTCATTGATCGAGAAACCGATAATGGTCAAAATCGCACCAATGAAATTCTGATTGACCTCTAAGCTGAATGGCACAATACCATTCAACAGCGTAAACGCAGCAATAACGACCAAAGCATCGTGGAACAAAGCCACTGAAGCACCAATAGCGAAGTCCCAAGCGCGGAATCGAATGAAGATGTAGATACCTACCAAAATCAATGCGATCAAACCGGCCCAGATAGCTTCTTTACGGAAGTCATCGCTCATAGTGGCGTCTACTTTATAAGAAGAGTCCATTTTTGCGTCAGGGCTAATTGACTTAACGGCTTCTTCCACTTTCGAAGTCACTAGTTCATCTGCATTTGGATCAGTGCTATCTATAAGATAGTTGGTTGTTACTTTGAATTCCTTTCCTGTGGTTCCTACCGCTTGTACAAGAACAGCAGCCTTGGTTCCGTTGTTATCGACCAACTTTTCCTCGAGAGCACCGCGGAGAGCATCAGCATCCACTTGATTAACAAATTCTATTTTGAACGAAGTACCACCCACGAAGTCAACACCGAGGTTGAACCCGCGAACCGTCCAAGACACCAAGCCTGCAACAACGATGGCCAAACTGATGAAGTAGTATAATTTACGCTTTCCAACGAAATCATAATTCACTTTAGTAAACCAGTTCTTGGTGATCTTACTAGAGAACGTAATTTCTTTTTTGCTATCCAAACGCTTGTAAAGAATCAAACGAGCGATGATAATAGCAGTGAAGAGGGTAGTGAAGATACCGATAATCAATGTAGTCGCAAAACCCTTGATTGGACCTGTACCTACCATCAACAATACAATACCTGTCAACAAAGTAGTGGCGTTACCATCGATGATCGCGCTAATGGCTTTCAAGAAACCATCTTTCATAGCGACAGCTATTGGCTTACCGTGGCGCAATTCTTCTTTCACACGTTCGTAGATCAATACGTTCGCATCCACCGCCATACCCATAGTGAGTACGATACCGGCGATACCAGGCAAAGTCAATGCACCGTGCAACGATACCAACGCACCAATCAAGAAGAATAAGTTCGCAATCAAAGCTACGTTAGCAGCCCAACCCGCCCAAGCGTAGTAGAAAATCATGTAAATCAAGATCACGATGAATGCGATCAAGAACGACCACAAACCGGCTTGAATGTTTTTCTCACCCAAAGAAGGTCCTACAGTCACTTCGTCGATGATTTTCGCAGGTGCAGGCAAAGAACCCGCTTTCAAGAGACCGGCGAGGTCTCTTGCTTCTTGGATTGATTTTTCACGATCGGTGTCATCACCGAAAGTTATTACAGAACTTCCGTTTGGAATTTCTTGATTTACGCTAGGAGCAGAATAAACGAGGTTGTCCATTACGATGGCAATCGGGCGATTGCGATCTGACGCATTTTTCTTCGTCCAATCTCTCCATACAGGAGTACCTTTTTCGCTATCCATGCGCATTTCAACTGTCACATCACCTTTGATTGGATCAAAGTCTTGACGCGCGTCAACGATTGATTTACCATCGAGTTCCGCTTTGCCACGGCCAGAAAGGTCACGGATAGCGTAAAGTTGAGCAACATTATTATTCGATTTTGCTCCCCACAACAAACGCAAGTCAGCAGGCAAAGCGTTTTTAGCTTCTGCCATGTTGAGGTATTTGTTGATTTGAGCTGTATCTGAAACTGAAGCCAAACCGATCATGGCAGAGCCTTGAGGCATGTTTGGATTCAAGTAGGAGAACAAAGGGTTCTTTTTACGAAGATCTTCTTTAGAAAGTAAGCTATCCGGAATAACCGTATTGTCTGCATAAAATTTGCGAATAGAATCTTGCTGAGCCGTATTGAGTGTAGTATCCGCCAAAGCCACATTCATCAAAGAGTCCTTTTGTGAACGCAAAGAATCGGATGAAAACAATTGAGGGGCGAGTTTCTTACCCAATTTCTCATTGGCAGAAATCAAGCTTTGAATCACTTCTTGGTTGAAATAGCAATCCCAAAACTCGAGATTCGCCGTGCTCTTCAAATTCTTGCGAACGCGTTCACGATCATCCACACCAGGAAGTTCAACGAGGATGCGGCCAGTGAGCGATTGTTTTTGAACGTTTGGCTGAGTAACACCAAATTGGTCGATACGCTTGCGGATAATATTCTCCGTATTGTTGATCGCATCTTCAGCTTCAGCGCGAAGGATCTTGATTACATCTGCATCAGAAGTCTTTGCAGGGAACTTGTCTTGGTTCTCCAAATTGTTGAAGATTCGCCAAAGTTCAGTTCCGTTTGCATTGTTTTTCCAAGCTTTCTCAAACAACGTGATATAATCATCGCTCGATGATTTTTGCATTTCACGAGCATCGTTGAGTGCT
>JBMOFW010000120.1:0-8732 GCA_049318685.1 Flavobacteriales bacterium | reverse complement strand
CCGAACACCGAACACCGAACACCGAACACCGAACTCTGAACCCCGAACTCCGAACACCGAACTCTGAACCCCGAACCCTGAACGATGAACCCTTCTATTCAAACATACAATACCCAACTCACATCCACCGAAGGCCTGCTTTGTGATGCATTGATGAAAATGATCGATGCAGAATTGACGGAGGCGGAGAGCAAGATTTGGCATGGACATCCGGTGTGGTTTATAGAGGGCAATCCGATTGTCGGGTATAGTAAGCAGAAGGCGGGAATTCGCTTGATGTTTTGGAGTGGAGCGGATTTCGACGAGGAACATTTGAATGTGCGCGGTCAAAAATTCAAGGATGCTTCGATATTCTACAATGACATAGAGGATGTCAATCCGGAAGCACTGGTGCGTTGGCTCAAAAAATCAAGAGAGATTCAATGGGACTATAAAAACATCGTGAAGCGAAAAGGCCAACTCGAACGCCTCCGTTGAGACTCGAATCAAAGAACTGGAACTAGAAAAAGAACTGGAACTAGAAAAAGAACTAGAGACCAGAAACATGAAACCAGAAACCCAGTGCCTGAAGCTTGCAGCCTATCGACTTCCAAAAATAGAACTGCCGATGCGCACCATGGTGCTGCCTTCGGAGATGGCCATTTTCCAATCGCCCGACATGCCCATGGAGATTTCGGTGAAATGCGGTTGGCTTTGAAATGCACCTTTTTTCAATGCGTCAAAAATGTGTTTCAATGTTTGAAATTCACGCTGTACTTGTGTGGTGTCTTCTACAAAAGAAGCCATTCCCATCACACCGATGATGCGGACTTGCGGATATTTTTCTGGTGAAATAAGACTGATTTCTTCGACTGCCGTCGCGGGTTCAAAACCGAATTTGGTTTCTTCGTCGGCAATGTGAATTTGTAAAAGACAATTGATCACACGGTTGTTTTTTGCCGCCTGCTTATTGATTTCACTCAAAAGCTTTTCACTATCTACGGCATGAATGGTATGCACGAAAGGGGCAATATACTTGACTTTGTTGGACTGCAAATGCCCGATAAAATGCCATTCGATATCGGATGGCAAGAGCGGTTGTTTGTCACACAATTCTTGCACATAATTTTCTCCGAATACACGCTGTCCCGCATCGTAGGCCTCTTGCAGCATGGTCAGCGGTTTCGTTTTTGAAACAGCGACCAACGTGACGCTCGTCGGTATTTCTTTTATTAATGCGAGAATATTTTCACCAATCGTGCTCATGACAGTTCATAAACAATCAATCCGCTGCGAAGTTTTGGCTCCACCCAGGTGCTTTTTGGAGGCATCGTGCCGCTTTGATCGGCTACTTTTTTCAACTCTTCAATCGCCACAGGATAGAGTCCGAAGCCGGCGACAAAATGATTTTTATCGACCATCTGTTTGATGCCTTCCATGCCACGCGGCCCTTCGAGGAAGCCGATGCGCTTGTCTTTGCGCAAATCTTTAATACCCAAAATGGGATCAAGCACCAAATCACTCAATACTTGCGCGTCGAGTTGATCGCCGTGAACTTTCAATGTCAGGTTGTACCACGTTTTATCTAAATACAAACTGAATTCTCCTTTCTGCACTGGCTTGTATAATGGCGAAGCTTCATTGACATAAAAGTGCTTTTGCAAGGCCTTCAAGAATTCTTCTGATGTGAGACCGTTTAAGTCTTTAATCAATCGATTGAATTCATAAATGCGCACTGTTGTCTCGTCGAGAATATAGGCGAGAAAATAATTGAACGGCTCGTTTCCAGAATGGGTTCCTTTCGCACGGCGTTTCATACACAGATTCGCCGAAGATGAACTGCGGTGATGCCCATCTGCAATGTACAGGGCATCAATGTTGGCATAGGTTTTTTCAATAAGCGCAACATCTTTGGGATCTGATACACACCACAGTTGATGATGATCGCGATTGGTGGTCGTAAAATCGTATTCCGGACGTTCGTCGGTATATCGCGCAAACAATTCTTCTAATGCTTTAGAACGCTCTGACATGAGCAATACTGGCTCGGCATTGATGTCGGTTATGTCGAGATAAGCCGTGAAGGTTTCTTCACGTTTGCTGAGTGTTTGCTCGTGAATTTTTATTTTACCATCATTGTAATCATCCACACTCACCGCGCAAATAATGCCCGTGAATGGATGTCCATTGCGTACTTGACGATAGATGTAGAATGAAGGCTTTTCGTCTTTGATGAGGATTTCATCTTGAACGAAGCTTTGATATTTTTTTTTCACCAAATCAAATCGCTCTTGCAATCCTTGTGCTTTGTGAAATTTATGCGAGCCCATATCCGGATGGATGATGTGCAAAAAGCTATAGGGATTTTCAAAAAGCTTGGAGCGAAGTTGTGGTCGTGTGTAAGAAACATAGCTGCGCGATGCCACGAGATGAACTTTATCTCGGGTAGGTCTTACGGCGCAGAAAGGCTTGACGATCGCCATGATCAGAGCTTCATGATTTCTTTCACTTTCGCAGCAATCTCGAGTCCGATGCGACCTTGGGCCTCATTAGTTGAAGCACCAATGTGCGGTGTAGAAAGGACTTTTGGATGCGCCAAGAGTGCTTCATTTGGTTTGGGTTCTCCCACAAATACATCCAAGCAGGCATAAGCGACTTGGCCTTCGTTGAGCGCGTTGATCAAAGCGTTTTCTTCAATCACGCCACCACGGGAAGTATTGATGAGAATGGCGCCTTTTTTCACTTTCGCCAATTCTTCAGCACCCATTACGGCAGCGCCATTCGCTTGCTTCGGCACGTGTAATGAAATGAAATCACATGCGCCCAAGAGCTCTTCTAAATTCATCATCGGTACATTCAATTGGATGCTGCCGTGACCTTCGATATGAAGTTCAACCGAATTGTTGTTCGGGGTGTTGTCGCAGGCAATCACTTTCATGCCGCAGCCTAGTGCGTAAGACGCCAACGATTTTCCGATACGGCCAAAGCCAACGATGCCCAGCGTTTTGCCACGGAGTTCAATGCCTTTCGCGTATTTCTTTTTCAATGCTTCAAATTCGGTAGCCCCTTTTGAAGGCATATGGGTGCCTGCATCATATACACCGCGCGCTGCGGCAAACATGAGCGACGTCACCAATTCGGCTACGGACTGGCTGCTCGAGGCCGGTGTGTTGAATACGTCCACACCTTTTGAGCGGGCATATTCTGCATCGATATTATCGATACCTACACCACCGCGACCAATAAATTTCAATCCGGGACACGCATCGATCAAGTCTTTGCGCGCTGTGGTGGCACTGCGCACCAAAAGGCCAACATAGCCTTCATCATTTATCGCTGCGGCAAGATTTTCTTGCGCCACTTTATCTGTGATCACTACGAAGCCCAAGTCTTCAAGTGCTTTTTTTCCTCCGGCATCAATGCCGTCATTTGCGAGTATTTTCATTTAACTAGTTTCTGGTTTCTGGTTTCTAGTTTCTGGTTTCTAGTTTCTAGTTTCAGGCTTCAAGCAACACCGAACTCCGAACTCCGAACTCCGAACCCTGAACACCGAACTCTGAACATCAGCCTTTTGTTCGTTCAAATTCTTTCATTACATCTACCAGTACTTGCACGCTTTCGATGGGGAGAGCGTTGTACATAGAGGCGCGGTAGCCGCCAACAGAGCGGTGTCCGGCGATGCCGCTGATGCCGGCTGCTTTCCACATAGCGTCGAATTCAGCGCCCATTGTATCATCATTCAAGCGGAATGTTGGATTCATCCATGAACGGGCTTCTGGTACAGCGTGGCCGTGGAAAAGCGAGTTGCGATCCAATTCGCTGTAGAATAACTGTTGCTTGGCATCATTGCGTTTTTCCATGCCTTCCAAACCACCGTTGTTTTTGATCCAACGCAATGTGAGCATGCTCGTATACACTGCGAATACAGGTGGTGTATTGTACATCGAATCTTTTTCGATGTGTGCTTTCAAATCCAAATACACCGGAAGTTTGCGACCTGATTGTCCGAGAATTTCTTTATCGATGATATAGAGAACGGTTCCTGCAGGGCCCATGTTTTTTTGTGCGCCGGCATAAATCAACGAAAATACATTGGCATCAAAACGCTTAGAAAAAATATCCGAGCTCATATCACAAACCATCGGAATCGATGATTTGGGCATGTTGTGGTATTGTGTTCCGAAGATGGTATTGTTTGAAGTGAAATGAAAGTAATCCGCATCACTTGGTATTTCGAAGTTGGGAATGTAGCTGTGGTTTTTATCAGAAGAATCGCCGATCACATCTACTTGACCAACCAATTTTGCTTCTTTAATCGCGCCGGAAGCCCACACACCGGTGTTGACATAAGCTGCCTTACCACCATCCTTGAGCAAGTTCATCGCTACGGTGTAAAAAGCGAGTGTAGCCCCTCCTTGCAAAAAAAGCACTTCGTAGCGGTCAGACAATCCGAGAATGTCTTTCACCAACTGGCGAGCTTCATCCATTACGGCTTCAAAATTCTTTGAGCGGTGAGAAATTTCGATCAGGGAAAGTCCCATGTTATCGAATTCTTTAACGGCATTGGCGGCTTGGTCGATCACCTCTTGTGGAAGGATAGAAGGACCCGCGCTGAAATTGTGTACTTTTTTCATGGAAGCGACGAGTTATTTTCGTCGCGAATGTACAGCAGATAATGTTACTGGAGTATTGCTTTTGCTTTGTTCTTATTCCGATCTAGGAAGAAATCATCAACAATTTGCGATGCTCTGTCGAAATCGTAAATAGACGCTTTTCCAACCTCCAGCAGCTTGATTTTATTGTCTTCCAAGGCCAATTGAGCGAGCATATACCGGATTTGATCGACGCGAAAACAGTTTTCGGTCAATTTCGATTTCAAGAATTCGTATTTTTTAACTTCAAAATTGAGGGCGTGAAGTTCATTTTTAAATGTCTGAAAGTCTACGTCGGAAATGGGTGAAGTGCACTTGGAATTTCCTGCATATTCCACTGGCGCCGGAGCAGCGGGTATTGCAGCGGGAATGGTGTCAGTAGGTGTGATTGTCGCTAATGGTGTGAAAGGCGATTCCGCAACGGTGAAATACTGCATTTTATTTTTCACTTTGCGCATTTCAAACTCTTGAAACATAAGGGGTTTGAATTCCACGATTTGCTCAAAATCGGTTAACTCGGGATTGAGAAAGTCCATTTTTACCTTGGTTTTACCGGGCGTTGGCCAAATCAAGGTAATATCGGTAGCATGCGTGTTGTTGATCTGCGTGTCTTGAATAATCAGGACAAATGACATAGAGTCCGGCGCATGAAAAGCCACTTTGGTTTGAGAAGTAGCTTTTAGGCCGAAAGAAAAACAAATAAGAAGAACAAACAGGCGATGCATAGGACAAAAGTAATATGGAAAGCGCTACGCAAAGAACATTCCACTAAAGCTTCAACCGATTGCGTATACCAATCGGAATTAAATCGAGCGGATTGTTGTTGTTGACGATAAGCCAATGGGGAAGCTTATAGACGACCAAGGCCAAGGCTGCGGCCCAAAGTGAAGCACCCACCATGAGACGAAGGAGTGCCGCCATTTCTACAAAAATCCAATCCATCATAAATGGTGTACCGATCAATAAGGTAATTGCGCCGAGAATGAGTCCGGGCTTAGTTGCCGCTAATTGCACTTTCCAAGAAGAACCAATCAAGATATGCGCTAAATGAATCGACATCAAGTAATGGACAAACGTGGTGAAGAGAATAGAAACGGCAATCCAACGTGTACCGTAAGGTATAGTGATGTAGACACCCGCAATCATGATCATTAAGTAGAAAGCTTTGTACCACGAAGCTTTCACTACGGCATTTCGTGCTCGTACCAATGAATCTGCCAAGCGACTCAACGTGCGGAAGATCACAGCAAACATGAGGATTTGCAAGATAGGCACGGCTTCCATGAATTTAGGACCGAGGTAAATGGCGATGATTTCATTGGAGAAGCAGACCGCAAACATGACCAAGGGAATGACAACAAGGCCGAGCATTTGCGTGGCCACGGCAATAAGCCTGCGCAAGCGTTCTGTTTCTTCTTGCATTTTCGACATGCCCGAGAACAGCACATTGTCGGAGAGTTTAGCCATAATCGTGATGGGCAGCGACATCACGTAAGCACTGCGTTCGTAAATACCCGCACTTTGAAGCGGAGTAGAAGCATTCGACGCTGGCAATGCGTTTACATATTTGGGTAAAATAGTGACATCTACTTTCGTGGCGGCATAATTCAGTGCGTTGAAAACCGCGCTAGATGCGCCATACCCAATGAGTTCTTTCGTAGGCGCCCATTGCCATTTGAGTGGAAAACGCGTGGGTTGAAGTGCCCAATAGGCCAGCGTCATCAATGCATTTTGTGCAAACAATGCCCATACATAGGCCCACACTCCATAACCAAAATAGGCGAGGAGTAAACCAATGATGAGATTGCCACCTACAATGGAGATCATGCCCGCCATGAAAAACGATTTGAAGCGCATTTCCTTGAGCATCAAACTGCGCGGCACTACGGCCAAGGCCGATATGGTAAAGCTAGTGCTCACTACTTGCATGATCGGTTCGAGTTCGGGTAAGTGATAAGACGAAGCGAAGAAAGGCGCCGTGACAACGAAGACCAGGGTGAATGACACACCAAGGATGAGCGATGTGTAGAACGCTCCGGTAAGGTGTTGTGGATGCAAGTCTTTGCGTTGAATAATGGCTGGACCAATACCTACTTGCGAAAAAATTTCGGCGAAGCCCATGATGCTGAGCACCACGCCCATCAGCGCGAATGAATCGGGCGAGATCATGCGCGCCAACAGTCCGGTATATACCGTTTGAATAAGAATTTGAAACACCACCGTCAGGGTATTCCAACTTAGTCCGGATATAAATTGCTTGCGCTCGGTCACGGGACAAATGTAATGGATTTGAAGAAAGGGGATAAAGATGCGCTATAGGTAGAAAGACGGATTTGATTAATTTCGCTACATGAGCAGAATACTATTATTGGTGGCTTTCGCCTTGGTGATAATGACTGGATGCAAATCAACCAAAGACACAACATCCTCAGGAGGTTCGAATGGAGGTGTTTTCAAGAAGAAAATATTGACCGGGATGTCGATCACGGGAATTGAAGTGAAGCGATTTGCGCCGTATGGAAAAGATGGATCGCAATGGGATGCCTATGCGCCCTTTGCCACCGATCCTGATTTGTATGTGACGTTGAAACAATTGGGCTTAGAGATTTATAGAAGTGAAGCGCACGAGGAGTGCAAGGCCGGCAATAGTCAACGATTTTATTTGAATTTGCCGTATGAGATAAAGGCATTTACGAATGAGATTATGTTGGAATTGTTTGACGAAGATGGGATATCGAATGATGATAATGTGGGTTATCTCACATTTCGGCCGATTGATTATGAGAAGCAGGAGTTGATTACGTTGAAGAGCGCGGATGGGACGATGGAGGTGTTGCTTCAAGTCAAATGGAACTACGTCTGAGGACGCTCGCTGCGCTCGCTACGGGACGTCCCGCATGTGCGGGACTACGGGACGCTCGGCCTTCGGCCATCGCTACGGGACGGCAGCTGCGCTGCCTACGGGATTCGGGATTGGGGGGATTGGGGGATTTTATTATACTTTGGAATTATGAATAAGAGTGCGGAGATGTATTTTGTTGAGGGGTGTGGGCGGTGTAGTTTGGGGGGGACGCCGGAGTGTAGGGTGCATCGGTGGGATGATGAATTGGCGGCGTTGAAAGGGATACTGCTCGATAGTGGTTTGCAAGAAGAATGCAAATGGGGACATCCTGTGTACACCTACAAAAAAGCCAATGTGGCGTTGCTAGGGGCGTTTAAAGAAAATTGTACGCTGAGTTTTTTCAAAGGCGCCTTGCTGCAAGATGAAGCAGGGGTGTTGCAAAAACCGGGAGAAAATTCTCAAGTCTCACGCATGTTTCGATTTACAGCATTGAAACAAATCATCGATATCGAATCCATCATTCGCTCTTACATTTTTGAAGCCATCGAAATAGAGAAAGCCGGGCTGAAAGTGCAAACGAAACCGGTGGAAGAAATGAATTTTCCAGAGGAATTGCTCGCTGCATTCAAACAAGATAAAAACTTTGAAAAAGCATTTCGCGCGCTCACTCCCGGTCGTCAACGCGGCTACATCATGTTTATCGCCGATGCGAAACAGTCCAAAACAAGAGAGGCACGCGTGGCCAAGTATTACGATCAGATTCTGGCCGGGAAGGGGATGATGGATAGATAGTTCAGGGTTCAGGGTTCAGTGTTCGGAGTTCAGGGTTCGGAGTTCAGAGTTCAGAGTTCAGGGTTCAGGGTTCGGAGTTCAGTGTTCGAAGTTCAAGTTCTTTGTTCGGAATTCTTGTTCCAGTTCTCTCCTCAAACGATCTGATCCCGCAGGGCCTTGGCTACTGCTTCTTTGCCGTTGTTCACGTGCAATTTCACGTAGATGTTCTTTAGGTGCGATTTGACGGTGTCTGTGGAAACAAAACACTCGGCAGCAATATTTTTATACGAATAGCCTTTCACGAGCATTTCTAAAATTTCTAATTCGCGCTTGGTCAAGTCATATTCCTGTTTCTTCGCAATCGGCTGCTGAAAGGAAGCCAATACGCGACGTGCAATCGATGGAGACATGGGAGCGCCGCCTTTGGTCAAATCAATCAACGCATCAATGAAATCTTCGGGCTGGGTTTTCTTCAAAAGATAACCACT
>JBMOFW010000119.1:0-8887 GCA_049318685.1 Flavobacteriales bacterium | reverse complement strand
ATGTCAAAAGCACGCCTTCGTCGATTGAAGTGTCACAATCGTTGTCAGCACCATCACAAATTTCTATTCCTGCTATATTAATAGAAGCGTCGGTGTCGTCGCAATCGGTATTATTGCTCACGTAGCCAATAGGCTGAGAACACGCAAGGGTTGTATTGGCTGGATCACCATAAGTATCGTTATCTGTATCCGCGAAGAAAGTTGTCTGCACTCCTTCGTCGATCGTTACGTTACAGTTGTCATCTACTCCATTACAGATTTCAGCTACACCAGGATTGATGGCTGCATTGCTATCATCACAATCCGTATTGTCATTCACATATCCGGCAGGCAAAGAACACGCAAGTGTTGTATTACCGACATCTCCATAAGTATCTCCATCGGTGTCGGCATAATAGATATTTTGGACTCCTTCATCTATGGCGAGATCGCAATCATTATCTAGTCCGTCACACACTTCAATTGCACCGGGATAAACAGCAGCATTGTTATCATCACAATCACCACCACACGAAGTGAAAGTATCTCCATCCACATCGAAGCCTTCATCTATGGCTAAATCACAGTCATTGTCAACTCCATCACACACTTCAGTGAACAAGGTAAAATCAACCGAGATTTCGTCAGAAGACAATGGACAGGGAGTATTATCAATATTCCACGAAAACACATAGGTGCCGCCAACTGAAACTGTCACATCCGTAGTTTGACTCGCGCTGTTGGTAAATGTTGCGGTGCCTGGACCGGAAACCAACAACCATTGGCCTGAATGCACACCCGGATCATTTCCATTTAAAGAAGTCGTTAAAGCACAAACCGACTGGTCGGCGCCGGCATCAGATGCAACTTGATCTTCCGTGAAGGTGATCGACACTTGGTCGCTCGAGAAAGGACAAACCCCGTTGAACACGATCCACTGCACGACATAAGTGCCCGTGATAAATACGGTCATGTCAGTAAACGGATCGGTGCTATTCCCAAATGACGCACCACCTGGGCCTGAAACAAGAAACCATGCACCATTGCCATTCGCGGGAGCATTTCCCGCCATGGTTGCAGACAATCCGCAAACCAATTGATCAGGTCCGGCATTTGCTGTCGTTGGCGGTGCATAGAAAATGATAGTCACGGTAGAAGTACTTGGAGGACATACCCCATTCGAAATGCTCCATTGGAACGTGTAGCTTCCTTGTGTAGAGACCGTCACCAAAGAATTGCGTTGATTAATATTCGAGAAAGCGGCTGTTCCGGGGCCACTGACAAGCGACCAAGCGCCCGTTCCAACTACAGGATTGTTTGCATTCAAAGCAATAGACAATCCGCAATTGACCTGATTATTTCCAGCATTCGAAGTGGTTGGTAGTTGAGATATCGTGACCGGAATTGTTTCTGTCAGAAATCCTGAAATGCCCGCACCGAAAGTCTCCGTTGCACGAACAGAAAGCGTCGTCGAGGAGGCAATGGGGCCCGAGTTGATATTAATATTCCCGCCAGTTCCCAAGACTGCCGCTCCGGACGGAACGGCACCATTGAAAATTTGATAGCTGACTCCGACCTCCGAATTGATAATCAGGAGTGTGGCAGAGAACGAACCACAGTTGGAGAAAGAATTTGGTTGAATATCCAAACCATAGTTTGGAACCGGGAGTAGATCATTTGTGGTGCGTGCACCGGCCATTTGAGCAGAGCCGAGGATGATGATTAGGGCAGTTAATACTGACCAAATTGGCACATTCATCAAACGTCTTGTAGCTAGAGTAAAAGGTCTCAATTGCATCTCATTAATTTATAGAAGTAGGGAGGTAAAAAACACACCTCTATCACCTCCAAAAATATCCTTTTCAATAGGGTATGAACGGATTTCATACCACCATTTTCTGCGAGATGTACACGGGGTTATTAACTTTTTTTCGCTACCACTAACAAATCAACGCCTGAAAAAATGGGTCTCTTCTATAGAACAAACAACACTGCGATATGCGTTATACCAATGCGCACGTCCTGCATGTTTGGCCTCAGCATGCAAGGCATGAGTTCTCCAACGATCAATATCCGCCTTACTTTCCCAATAGCTTATAAACATGCCCATGGGACTAACCCTCAAATTTTCATAACCTAAAAAACCGGGTAATTTTGCTACTTCTGCCATTGTACGATCATCCATTTCTCCATATCCATCCGGATTCTCCTCTCGCTCAGAAAGAAAAATCACCGCGTAGTTTCCCGGTTTTAACCGGATATCGTCTTTTAAAGCCATACATCGAGAATTTGAACAAGTTTAAGTAAAAAGTAACTTTCTTCGCACTTGATCGTCCAGACAGCACATTCTAAACTATGCATCGATTCACCTCTTTTATGAGTATACTTATGGGACTGCTTCCACTAGCGGTTTCGGGTATTTCATTTAAGGGAACGGTCTATAATGAAAAACACGAAACAATACCATTTGCCATCGTTAAAATTGTGAATGGCGATGAAAAGGTCATGTGTACCGATCAGGGCATATTCACTTTTGATCTCGCTCCCGGAAAATATGTTCTTCAAATTTCAGCAATGAGTTATGACACCTTGACCACTGAGATCAGGGTTTCAGGCAAAAAAGCCATTACTAAAGATTTCGTTTTACAAGACTCTTCGAATGAATTGAACTCGATCGAAATTTTCGCAAATTCTCGGGATATCGCAAGAGAAGTCATCAGCAATGCGATGGAAAAGCGATCCGGATATTACGCGAATTATGCGAGAACACGTTTTGATATGTACCAAAAGATTTCCTTGCAGCGTGAATTTCCCGATACCAATTCCACGGATTCTTTAATCAAAGATTTAAAGCGTAAAGAAAGGCCTAGAATCATGGATCAGGAAGAACTTCGTGAATCCTATTCAGCGGTAATCGGCAACCGCCCACGATTTCACGAAAAAATATTGGCCTATAAAAACTACAGCGACCTGCGCGAATGGGACGGTCTCAGCGGAGGAATCCGGATTGACGTAGGAGAACATGACATTACTCCACAGCAGAATATGTGGAGCAACCCGTATATCATCACTTCCAATTATGCCTTTACAGAATTTGATATACTTACTACTAATCTCGATCTTCCTTCACTTTGTAACAAGAAAATATTATCACCTTTGGGAGTAGGTGCTATGCTCAATTACCGCTATACGGTAGAGGCGATTAGTTATCGTAACAACAAAAAAGTATACCTCATCAAAGTGGATCCCATTTTCAATGTAGAGCCCCTTTTCTCTGGAATTATAACGATTGAAGATGGAACATGGGCCGTATTGGATTACGACCTGAGTCTTAATCCCCTTTCGCTTTTTTACTTCTCCTCTTTTCGAATTCGTCAAATCAATCATTGGCAAGGTACAGGCGATTTTTATCCTGAAAAGCGAACGATTGAATACACTATACAAGAAGGTGCGCTCAACACCTACACGGGCCGTATTGCTGTAGATTACTCCAACGTTGAAATTGATTCACTGGTGGAAAAAGAAGTATTTACGGACGAAGTTCAAACCTATGACGACTTGGCCTTTGATCGCGATAGTCTGTATTGGGTTGAAAAAAGAACGCTCGAAATTGATTCATTAGAAGCCAAATTTATTCATCGCACTGATAGTTTGCGCGCCTATTATGTAAGTCAAGAATACTACGAAATTGAAGACTCAACTATCAACAACCTGAATATCTGGGATTATCTATTAAACGGAATCACGCACAAGAATAGAGCCCGGCAATGGCAATTCTATTTGAATCCATTGATTATGCAGATGAATATTTTTGGAATTGGAGGATATAGACATCGACTAGGAGGAACCTTTCAAAAAGAATTCGAAAATAACTACCTCATGGAAGTGGAAGGTGATGTCGACTACGGTATTCGCAACAAAGACATTCGCGGCAAAGCCGGTATTGGATTAACCTATATACCTAAAAAATTCGTTCGAACTTTTATTCGAGTCGGAGACTATTATGACATGATCAATACCTACGCGTCTGTAGGTTCTATGTTTAGCCGGTCGAATTATGTGCGGTCTCAAACATTTAGTATTGCTCAGCGCATGGAGCTTGTGAATGGATTATTTGGAGAAATTACCTTTGATTATAGCGATCAAAAACCCATCAATAATTTATTGCAAGACAACTGGTCGTCTGACTTATTTGGCGATGTCAACAAGCCCATCGATTTTGAGCGTTATATTAAGATGGAAGTCAAATTGGATATCAAGTATTATTTCAAACAGAAATACATCATTAAAAAAGGGAAGAAAATTATTCTTGGAAGCAAGTATCCCGTTTTTTCCATGATCTACCGCAAGGGGCTTCCGCGCATTTTCAATAGTGAAGTTGATTTTGACTATGTAGAAATAGGCTTTAAACACTCCACCGAATTGGGACGTTGGGGAACGGTTGATTGGTCAGTACTGGGCGGTACTTTTTTTAATCGAAATAATTTGCGTTTACTCGAATACAAGTACTTTAGAGGATCTGATGCATTCTTTTTCAGCGACCCTCTTCGCTCTTTTCAATTGCTCGGTCCTACCCTATCCACACCTAATGCATTCTATCGTGCGAATTACTTCCAACACTTTGATGGCATTATTCTCAATAAAATTCCATTGATCAATCGACTCAAACTGACTGAGGCTGGTGGTGCGGGATTCATTACTATCCCGAATCAAGATTTCGCTCATGCTGAGTTTTATCTCGGACTCGAACGAGTAGTCCGCATACGCAAGCAGCTCTTTCGATTTGGTGTATATGGTTGCACATCCGATAGCTCCCTCGATAAAGCCAATTACGAACTAAAATTTGGTGTGAATTTCTTTAATACGTACACCAAGAAGTGGAGCTTTTAAGTAGGAATGAGGAGTGAGGGGTTAGTTTGTAGTTATTCGAACATAGAATTTTTGTTTGTCAACTAGAATAACATTATCACCGGAAGAGGCCTGTTTCAATTTTTTCCATTTGGTAGTTGGAAAAATTCTCTTTGATTTTCCGTCAATGAGAATATCAATGGGCATATTGAAATCTTTCACATCCGCCACCCAGCGGTATTTCAACTTCAATTTTTTTCCTTTGACTTTGTAACTCAATTCTAGTTTGGGTATCGCAGGCATTCGCACATATTGTCGAAAAACCGGCTTGAGGTCCAAGCCGGTTTTTTTGCTGAAATAGTTTACTACTTCATCATAATTGGTATTGCGAATTTTAAATTCACTATCCGACATGTCTTTGATCATCTTCCACCACAATTCGTCATTGGCTACTACATGGCGCAGCGTATTGAGGAAAAGCATTCCTTTCACATACATATCACTACTTCCCGGTCGATTGAGGCCATAAGTTCCGGCCATGGCCTCCGAATTGCCAACCGTGTTGCGAAGCGCATTAGCATATACTAAAGCCGCATCGTACCCATACAAACACTCCACATATATCGCTTCACTGTAGGTACAAAAACTTTCATGAATCCACATATCGGCCAGATCTTGACAACTTACACTATTTCCCCACCATTCATGGCCTGTTTCATGAATGATGATATAATCAAAATCCAATTGCATTCCGGAGCGATCCAAACCGAGATAGCCCGTTTTATATTGATTTCCATATGCAATTGCCCCTTGGTGTTCCATTCCCAGATAGGGTGTTTCGACCAAAGCGTAGCCGTCGTTCCAAAAAGGATATTTTCCTAAAAATTGCTCATAGCATTTGAGCATCGGTTTCACTTGTTCAAATTGAATCCGAGCTTTCTCTTCATTCTCTTTAAGCACATAATAATCAAGCGGCATGGAGGTGCCGTCCTCAGCGGTATACACATCATCAAAATGCACATAATCCGCTATATTCAATGTAACATTATAATTGTTGATGGGATAGCTTACAAACCAATTGAAACGGGTCTTGCCAGGAGAGGGCTTATTCATTCCTTCGTCTCTCCCATTGCCCACACAGATCAATCCTTCAGGCACCGTGTAATGCATGCGCATACTATCGGGCTCGTCGGCCAAATCCTCCTTGGTCGGCCACCACAAGCTTGCCCCGATCTCTTGACAGCTCACTCCTACCCAATGCTTGCCCTGTGCATCAGATGACCATGTAAAGCCACCATCCCAAGGTGGAAACTTGGCGATACGCGGTTGACCTTGGTAATAGATAGTAATAACGTGTGAGGTCCCTCCCTGCAAGGGCGTATCGAATTCAATAAATACCGCATCCGAGAGGCGTTGATACGGCATGTTTTTTCCTTCCCATTCGATATGATCTATCCGCATATTGGCGAACAGGTCGATTTGCATTTTCGAAGATGACTCTTCCATGGAAAAATGGATGGCGCACTTGCCAGCTATTTCTTGTGTAGTCGGGTTAATTTCAATATCGAGATCATAGTAATGCACATCATAGCACCAACGTTCTGCTCTGCGGCCACCGCGCAACGTGTCTTCCTCAGATATTGGAATGTCAAATAGTTGCGCATGCCCAATAAAAGAAATTGTGCTCAAAAAGAAAAATATGAATGATCTCAAGGTTATCAAATTGGTTATTAGGAATATTCCCCCGTGCAAGTTAAAATCAATTTACTTACATTTGACTATGCGCACCTTAATTACTACTCTCTTTTTTATCGCTCAAATAGCGATGCATGCACAAACCTCACCCGGTTTGATTGTCGATGGTCAAATTACCAATGAAGATGGAAAAAAGTACCGGGATAAATCGATGATTTTGGTGAAAAAAGACACCTTGAGCACCGACACCTTGCGCATCAATGGAGGTCGTTTTCACCTAGAACTTGAGCTTGATAGCAAATACATTATCGAATTTGTAGGAGACAATAAATACGGCAAGATTATTTCTATCGACTTAAATGGCATTCCGGAAGCCAATCGCAGCTCCGCGTTTGTTATGCAAATGGACATCACCTTTTTTTCCAAACCATTGATACCGAATAAAGCGCTAGATGAATGGCATAAAGAATTAGCTGAAAAGCTATTCTACTCAATCGTTGACGATGCCATTGTGCGTGACATTCAGTATTCTGAAGAGCGACAACGTCTGCGCGCTCAAATAGTGGGAACCGGCGAATAATTATTCATTTTATTGAGTATTCTACTCTATATCACGCTACTTAAAAAAAGTAGGGGTCAATTAGGGTATAAAACACCTATTTGGGGTCACAGTTCGAAAACTGCATAGTGAGTCCGCTGTTAATTTTCATGCGCACCTTTAACTATGCTATTATGAAATTTGAAATGGTCATTACCATTCGAAATGGTAACCGCTTGGAAATCGATGTGGAACACAATGAATTAAGAATTTACGATTACAGTAATTTTTCATTTTACGCCCACATAAGCACCCCTCATAATAAAGAAGAACACCTCATTCATACGATCCGCATTGATGATAATCCCCATTGGGAAAATCTCATTGAGTATTTAGATACCCAAAAATGGGGAGAATTCTATACCGAAGAAGTTCCCTCAGCCATTGAAACGTGGGGATTGATTTTTGAAAACGGTCCGGCACATATCACCGCAGGAGGCCGATCATCTTTTCCCGGTGGATTTAAAAAAATGATTCGGCTTTTAAATGATGTGTTGGCTCCTTCTCATTTAAAAATCCCTATCTAACCCAATCTTGCCGCCAATGCTAGCGAAGAAACTAATGCCTCTTGATTCAGCAGTGGCATTTCGCTCTTATCTTCAAAATATGTGAGCATGAGCTCTGTTGGCATATTTCCCGTAAGATCATCTGTGGCCATAGGGCATCCACCAAACCCTTTCATCGCACCATCAAAACGACGGCATCCGGCCTTATAGGCCGCGTCAATTTTCTCACGCCATGTTTCGGGAGTGGTATGCAAATGAGCACCGAATTCCACCTGTGGAATGGCCGGTATTAGATTGGAATAAAGCGCGGTGATAATCTCCGGCGTGGCCACACCGATGGTATCGCTCAGCGCAATAATATCAATACCGAGTTCACGATATAATCGATCACTCCAAGCAATAGCTATATCCGGTGAATACAAGTCACCATATGGATTGCCAAATCCCATACTGATGTACACGACCAACTTTTTATCATTGCGCTTGCATATTTCCTGAATTTCACTCACGCGAACGAACGATTCATCAATCGTACTATTGGTATTGCGCATTTGAAAGGTCTCCGATATTGAAAACGGATAACCGATATAATCAATCTCTTCATATTCTGCTGCATCTGTTGCGCCGCGCTGGTTTGCTACAATAGCCAAGAGCTTACTTTTGGTATGATCGAGATCCAAACCTGCCAAAACCGCTCGCGTATCCTTCATTTGGGGAATCGCCTTTTCGCTGACGAAACTTCCAAAGTCGATGGTGTGAAAACCAACCTTCAACAAAGCATTGATGTATTCAATCTTTTGTTCGGTAGGAATAAACTCTTTCATGCCTTGCATGGCATCCCGCGGACATTCAACGATCTTGATCATAGCGCTCAAATTTATCATATTTCACCACATCTCCCTCCCAAAGATTGATAATGTCCGTTGTGTCGAGTCCCATCGTTTTCAAAAGAAAAGCCCTCTTCTTTTGAGAATAACCGCGCTCAAAGATGATTTGTGGCCTTTTTTCACCAACTGAATCCATTTCATTAAATAGGCTTCTACTCCATCGTTGGGCAAAAACAACCACATCCGCGTCGGCATTTGGTGCCAGATGCGGAAAAGCCCATGACACGATGAGTGTGTCTTGTCCATTGGGCAAAATCAAATCGCGTATAAAAGAATCAATCACCATGACTCCATCAAAATCCAATTTTTGCGTTAAGATAAAATTGCCCAAATCACGCTTGAGGTCAATAGTGTCCGTTTCAGATCGGAAGAGC
>JBMOFW010000118.1:0-8956 GCA_049318685.1 Flavobacteriales bacterium | reverse complement strand
AAAATTAAATACTGGATTATCATCGATATAGTCGTAAAGCCTTCGTGTGCCGATGGCAAAGCCGGTCACCGTTTTATTGGGGTAAATTTTCTTTTGACTATTGTTGATTACATCGCTTTCAAACAGGGGAATCAATCCATCACTGAACATCTCCGTATGAACGCCTAAATTTTTGTGATTGCTCAAGCATTTGAGGACCGCATCGGGAATAGTGCCGATACCTACTTGCAAGGTACTCCCATCTTCGATAACCCCTGCGATGTGCCGCGCAATCATCATCTCCTCCTCGCCTATTTTGGATCCGTAATCCACCTCCGGTAAATCTGCTTCGTGATACACCATACTTTCAAAACGATCCATGTGAATCATGGTGTCACCATGCGTTCTGGGTACTTTGGGATTGACCAAAGCGATCACTTTGCGGGCAGTGTTCACCGCACTTCTGGCGATATCCACGCTAGCACCCAAGCTGCAATAGCCAAATTTATCGGGCGGGCACACTTGAACGATCGCCACATCCAAAGGCATTATACCTTGCTTGAAAAGATCTGGAATATCACTTAGAAATGCTGGAATGAAATCAGCTCTTCCTTCGGCAACAGCCCGACGCACGGGATCACTGACAAAAAAACAATTCAGATTAAAATGACCTTCGAACTCCGGGCGAGCTACAGTAATATCTCCTTGCACAGTGATAAATACCAACTCAACATTGTTCAACCGATCTTTTTGATTGCCCAATTCTTCCAATAGGTGGAGCGGTGTTTGGGCACTTCCATGTATAAATACCCGTTGACCGGATTGAATATGTTGAATCGCTTCTTGAGCGGAAACATAACGTCCTGCAGTAGTCATAATCTTCCTTTTGTTTCCTTTACAATGAATAGAAGGTCTGGATACTATGCCAAGCCCTCTATCATCAATGATAATATCTCTTTTGCTGCCAATGGAATTTTTGTACCCGGACCGAAGATTCCCACCGCACCAGCATTGTATAAATAATCGTAGTCTTGTTCCGGAATCACACCTCCAGCCACGACGAGAATATCCTCTCGGCCTTGCTTCGCCAATTCAGCGACCAAAGAAGGCACAAGTGTTTTATGCCCTGCTGCCAAAGACGAAGCACCAACAATGTGCACGTCGTTTTCAATGGCTTGCTTGGCCACTTCTTCCGGCGTTTGGAAAAGTGGACCAATATCCACATCAAAACCAATATCTGCGAATGATGTCGCAATTACTTTAGCACCGCGATCATGACCGTCTTGACCCATTTTTGCAATCATAATGCGTGGACGTCTTCCGGCTTTGGCAGCGAAAGTATCCGCCAGTTCACGTGCTTCGATGAAATCTTTATCCATATTTGATTCTGCGGAATACACTCCGCTTACACTTCTGATTTGTGCTTTGTATCGGCCAAATGCTTTCTCCATAGCATCTGAAATCTCTCCTAACGAAGCAAATTTTCGGGCAGCATCTACAGCAAGTTCGAGCAAATTTCCGGTTCCTGATTGCGCAGCCTGATACAAATTTTCCAATGCGTTCTTGCAATCATCCTCATTTCGCTCGGCACGCAATTTTTGAAGTCGTTTAATCTGTGCGTCGCGAACGGCGGTGTTGTCCACTTCAAGAATATCGATGCTTGTTTCTTCTTCAACTTCAAAAATGTTGACACCAATGATTTTGTCGCGACCACTATCAATGCGAGCTTGCTTTCGTGCTGCCGCCTCTTCGATACGCAGTTTTGGAAGTCCGGCTTCAATGGCTTTGGTCATTCCACCCATCTCCTCCACTTCTTGAATGAGTGCCCACGCTTTTTGAGCAATCTCTTCTGTCATGCGCTCCACCATGTCACTGCCCGCCCATGGGTCGATGGCCTTGCAGATATCTGTTTCATCTTGAATATACAATTGCGTATTGCGGGCGATGCGAGCTGAAAAGTCGGTAGGTAAAGCAATGGCTTCATCCAATGCATTGGTGTGCAAGGATTGTGTACCACCAAAAGCAGCAGCCATAGCTTCAATACAAGTGCGCGCTACGTTATTGAAAGGATCTTGCTTCGTTAAACTCCAACCTGAAGTTTGACAGTGGGTGCGCAATGCCAATGACTTGGCATTTTTAGGTTCGAATGGTTTGAGCAACTTGGCCCAGAGCATGCGAGCCGCGCGCATTTTGGCGATTTCATCAAAATGATTCATCCCAATAGCCCAAAAGAAAGACAATCGCGGAGCAAATTCATCAATATTCATTCCCGCAGCAATGCCCGCGCGAACGTATTCCAATCCATCGGCCAGTGTATATGCTAATTCGATTTCTGTGGTAGCCCCTGCTTCTTGCATGTGATACCCACTGATTGAAATGGCATTGAACTTCGGCATATGACGCGATGTGTATGCGAAGATGTCGCTCACAATGCGCATCGAAGGCGTTGGTGGATAGATGTATGTATTGCGCACCATGAATTCTTTGAGAATATCATTTTGAATGGTGCCACTAAGTAGCGCAGGCGCCACACCTTGACGCTCAGCTGCAACGATATAAAAAGCGAGAATCGGAATCACCGCACCATTCATGGTCATCGAAACAGACATTTGATCCAATGGAATTTGATCAAATAAAATTTCCATATCCAAAATGGAATCGATGGCTACGCCCGCTTTACCCACATCGCCAACTACCCTTGGGTGATCAGAATCATACCCGCGATGCGTAGCAAGGTCGAATGCTACGCTAAGTCCTTTTTGCCCCGCGGCTAGGTTTCGACGATAAAACGCATTCGATTCTTCGGCGGTGCTAAAACCAGCGTATTGACGAATGGTCCACGGACGAATCGCATACATCGAAGCGTAAGGGCCGCGCAGATACGGAGGCATTCCAGCACCAAAGCCTTCATGAGCCTTTGTTTTTATGGTGCTTTTTACAACAGGTATTTCGATTGAAGAAAAATCAGGTTTCATGCTTTCTCCTCCATTTTTTGTTCGATGGACACAGCGAGTCGATTTGAAGTGCCCACCACACTGGTAAGTGTTTCCATTTTGTTTGGGTACTTATTTAATCCCACCATAATGCGCGAACCAGACTCAATGGCAGCACGCTGTTTATCCAAGTTTTCTTGAAGTCGATTCGTCCATTCGGGATTATTGTCTATAGCAGAAATGCAATAATATTGAAACAAATCCCAAGCTTGACCAGCCATGGATAGCGTCAAATTTTCGATATAGTATGCGCCTTTTGTGGCTTGGGCAGCTTTTTCGAAATAGCTTTCTTCTAAAAGCAAATGTTGAATATTTCGCGCCCAGCGCCGAGATTCGCTTGAGTTTTTAGTTAACGCAGATTCAAAGCCAATGACTTCTAATCGATCAGTACCACCAATGATGGCACTCATGGCCTGGGTAGTGGCACGAAGCATATTGGTATGCCTATCAGGAATAGTTTGAAAAAATGCAGAAGAAACCGAATACACTTTTGGCGTATCTTTTTTGACCGCATGTGCTTTTTCAATCATCTGCCAGAGTGTTCTGAAGACGCGAATTCTAGCAATTTCGATAAAGTATGAAGGGTCGGTAGCAAACTGAAAATGCAATGTTATATCGTTGGGACTACTCGATGACTCGAGGAATTCATTGCCTTTTAGTAGCGCGTAGACCACTTGGTCAATCGCCGAACCACCACGCTCTTGTACAATGGAAGCGTCAACAATTATAGGATAGTCTAATGAAGCGGAAGGGACATTGGGTGCGGAAAACTGCACTTTTTCAAAGGACAAATCGGTTGATTCAACATAACTTTTAAATTGCTCGAGCAAAGGGGCTGTTAATCCTTCTCCAGAAAAAGAAATGCTGATATATTGAATAAAAACACCTCGAAAAAGGACATCAAAGTTCACGTGATTGGGACTTGGGAAGATCAATTGGATTGCATTTATTCCTCCTTCAAGTGACTTCAGCATGTGAGCATTTGTTTCTTTCTCATCAGTCACCATAAACGACTCTGCTATTTCCCAACCCGTGGTTTTCTTTTCCACTACATTTAGCACATATTCCGCATTTTCGAAATACGGATCGATACTTAAGTCTTGAGCAAATTCCCATATCAGCGAATCGAAAGGTTTTTCACCCAATTCTTTTTTGATATACATTTTCCATTCGTCGAGATTATTCTTTTTAAATTCAGAAAAATTCAGCGCTGTTTCCATAGCCCAAACTTACATCGGGAAATGGTGGAATTAAAGCATAAAATCATTTTTCTGCAGCATAAAAAGTCAATGACTACAAATAAGAATTTTCTTAGACGAAATGAACTTGCAAATCGCTTAATCTTTAGATATGCGGTATGAACATTAAAAACATCGGAATAAATTCATTTTTTTGTGCTTCATAGCCCATCAACCCCTTGATTGACGGTCAATTCCCGTTGGGCTACATTTTTCACTTATTCGGCTAAATTTGATTGACATATGCAATATTCTCCTATACTTTTATGCAACCTTAATTCAGTTATCAAGTTTAATAAGTTGATTACTTATTTAACGGACTTGATCCCTGTTTTAGACTAACCGAATTTTAATACCAGGTTCGCATGGCTCATTCTACTCTCCCCCTTCAGGATGCTCAGCGACTGCTCATGAGTGATTTTGGCAGTTTTCTTTTGATTGAAGATTGGCGTCAGGATATTAGAAGTAAAGGACAACTTGTAAAGTTATACGAGCTACTCCGCAGCGAATCAAGAAAAAAATTCATAGAGTTTCTTAGTGATTGTGAAGACCTAAAAAGTGATTGCGAGGTTGAAATCATTTTGACATACAACAGGGGGTTTCAAAATCATGGCTATTTTCGATTGACATGTATTCATAGTGCAAGTTTGGATTTCGGCGGAATGGTATTATTTGTGCGCAATATTTCGGACGAATACAATGCATTTGCACGATTGCGTAAGGTAGAAAGCACTGCCGCTGATTTTTTCGGGTATTCCCCTCAAGGTTTTCTATTTAGCATCGACGATTCGGTTGTGTATATGAGTCAAAAAGTTTTGAATCTCTCTGGGAGGCCTCACTACACGTCGGGAATGTCCTTGAAAGAAATTGTACCTCAGGCAGCGGGTCAAAGTCTAGCTACGTTGCGGAGAAAAAAGAACCATCCAAACAATGTTACTATTCAAAATAAAAATGGTTTAACTGAAGTAGTTAATGCCTATATACAGCCCATTCAGCATAAAAATAATACGATTAAATTCATTTCAATTTCTGAAAGCAATAGTGGTCATAAAGTGGAGAATGATCTAATTCGCTATTTGGTTGGTTTCAAGCAAATCGCCGATAGTGTTCCAGGTGTTTTATTTCAAGTATGCATCAAGGATGACGGGCATGTTTCGTTTAGTTATTTCTCAGATGCTAGTTCAGAAATATTGGGGGTTTCAAGCGAAGAACTTAGAAGTAATCCATATGCATTGACGGAACGCCTTAATGAAGTGCAAATTGAAAAGATCAAGAGATCATTTGTTGACGCCGTTGTAAATGATAAGATCTGGGAAGATGAAATAACGTATACCTTAGAAGATCATTCTGAACGATGGCTACGCATTCGAGGCGCAATTCGCAATGCTGACGGTGCATATGAAGTGAGTGGAATTATCCACAACATTACGGAAGAGAAAAATGAGATCGCCAAGCAATACCAAATCAAGCAAGCACTTCTCAAGCTTCATAGAGAAAATGCCGTACAAAAAGGAGATATTAATACTACCTATAGACTCATTGTAAATACCGTTAAAGAATGTATTGGCGCAGATCGCATTTCTTTCTGGTATTTCGATGAAATTCATAGCATGATCACTTGTGATTTTTCTCATGCCTTTGCCGGCAATTCGATTCCCGCTGGTGAAATGTTTGAAAGAAAAAATTTCACCGCATTCTTTGAATCAATCGAGAGAGAAAACGTACTTATTGTTAATGATGTCCACACAAGCAAGCTAGCAGAAAATATTCTAGAGCACTATGTAGTACCCAACAATATTGGAGCTTTCATTATTGCAACGGTCGTTCACAACGGAACAATAGTTGGTGTTGTTCAAATTGAAACCATTTCACGACCGCGCAAATGGTTACCGCATGAACTTCAATTTGTTAGAAATATTTCCGAATTGCTTTCATACGTGCGATCAGTAAATGAAAAGACCGTATTTGAAGATGAGCTCATGTACCTGAATACTCACTTGAGTCAGTTGGTTCAGGTGCGAACAATCGAGTTGACCAACCAACGTCAAGAATTAGAAGCGAAAAATCAGGAAATTACAAGCTCGCTTCGCTATGCAAAGCATATTCAATCCGCTATTTTACCCGATGAGGATTTCTTCCAACAGTTATTTACGGATTCATTTGTTTTCTATTTGCCCAAGGATATAGTTGCCGGCGATTTTTATTGGTGTGATCGCAGTTTAATTCAAAAATCATCTGATCAAAATGAGACCATGCTGCTAGCTGCTTGCGATTGCACAGGTCATGGTGTACCCGGAGCAATGATGAGTATGTTGGCGAGCAGCGCGTTGTCAAGAGCTGTTCACCAATACAATTTAACAGCCCCAAACGAAATTCTCTATCGCGTAAATGAAATTTTACGGGAGAACATGAATAAAGGTCGCAATCAGATTTACGATGGAATGGATGCTTCCATTTGTAGTATCCAATATTGTGATGAAACCAGAAAATGCGCACTTCTCTCCTACAGCGGCGCAAATAGCCCAATTTGGGTAATGAGAAAGCGAGAAGAAGGAAAATACGATTTGCAAATAATCAAAGGGGATAAATCCCCCATCGGCATGGACAATCACAAAGGGGAGTTCAAACTTCATCAAATGGAGCTTGCAGCCGGAGATATCATTTATATGTTTAGTGATGGAATGGCAGACCAGTTTGGAGGTGATCGCTGTAAAAAAATGAAGTACCGACGCATGCTTGAGCTCATTCATGATGTGATCAATCTTCCAATGTCTATGCAGCGACGTTGCTTGGAGTCGGCTTTTCATCAATGGAAAGGCAGCAATGAACAAGTAGATGACGTATTGGTCATTGGCGTAAGGGTGTAATTGGAAAGTGTACAAATAACACTTATGTTTGTGGGATAGAATTGCACCTTATGAAAACTTTATATGCTCTATTGTTTGGCGGAGCAATCACGTGCGCTGCCTGCAAATCTGCTCCTGACAGCACGGCTACTGCCACAATCGTTGGTCATGCCGAAACCCATGTTCTACGCCATCCTGAATGGAGTAAAAACACAACGATTTATGAAGTCAATGTGCGTCAGCATTCCCCTGAAGGCACGTTTGCCGCCTTTGAAAGAGATTTGAATCGACTTGACTCCATGGGGGTGGATATTGTTTGGTTGATGCCAATTCATCCTATTGGTCAACTAAACCGTAAAGGCACACTGGGTAGTTATTACAGCGTCAAAGATTACAAAGGCATCAATCCTGAATTCGGAAATTTAGATGATTTCAAACGCCTTGTCCAAAAAGCACATAGCCTTGGTATGAAAGTCATTATCGACTGGGTTGCAAATCATACAGCCCACGATCATGCTTGGGTAGCTGCGCATCCTGATTGGTACTTTATCGATTCCCTAGGTCACGCAGCGCCTCCAGTTGCTGACTGGGCTGATGTAGCTGATCTGAATTATGATAAAAAAGAAATGCGTGCTGCCATGATTGATGCTATGAAATATTGGATCAAAGAATGCGACATTGATGGGTACCGTTGTGACGTGGCCATGATGGTGCCAACTGATTTTTGGGATGATGCTCGTGCTTCTTTAGATAGCATCAAGCCTGTGTTTATGTTGGCAGAGGCCGAACAAAAAGACCATCACCTCAAAGCTTTTGACATGAGTTATGCTTGGACGTTTAAGGATCTCATGTCCGGAATAGCAAAGGGTGAAAAAAAATTATCGGATATCGATGCCTACTTGGCTTCTCAAGATACGGCATTTTCGAAAAGTGCTTTCCGCATGTATTTCACGACAAATCATGATGAAAATACATGGAATGGCACTGGCAATGAGCGTCTCGGACGTGGTCGCCAAGTTTTTGATGTGTTGGCACTCACCATTGGAGGTATGCCTCTTGTTTACAGTGGTCAAGAAGGAGGTGAAGCCTATGTTGACGGTAAACCTCATCGTTTGAAATTCTTCGACAAAGACACGGTGCATTGGAACAATTACCCACTTCAAGATTTCTATTCACGTCTGTTGAAAGCGCATAAACAAAATCCGGCTTTATGGAATGGAGAATATGGTGGAACATTCAAACGCATAAAGACATCAAATGATGATATTATTTATGCTTACAGTCGAAAAAAAGAGAATAATGAGGTCATCGTATTGCTCAATTTTAGCGACAAGCCGCAAAAAATCGATTTTGTAGAAGATTTGCCAGAAGGGGTATTCAATAGTATTTTCAACAATCAAACTTTGAGTTATTTTTCAAAGGGAGATGTTAAACTACCTTCGTACGGATATCAAGTATTTGTGAAATAGATCCATACAGGCATGAATGATAAAATGACAAGCAATCATGTCATATCCTTGTTAGGTTACATTGAAGAAAGCTTGTCTTCCTTGTACAACGAAAGAGAAGTTCAACAAATTTCCACTTGGTTGTTTAAAGCTTACAAGAATTGGTCGCGCGCTGATCTAGCACTGCACCGATATGATCGATTCACCGAGTCCGAGATATTGAAGTTTCATTTCGCGTTGAAACGATTAAAGCAAGGAGAACCAATTCAATATGTGATTGGAGATGTCGATTTTATGGGAATTACACTTCGGGTGAATCCGAGTGTATTGATTCCACGGCCGGAGACAGAAGAGTTAGTTCATTTGATTTTAAGTGAAAACTCGGAATCCAATCTCTCAGTTTTGGATATTGGCACCGGCAGCGGTTGTATTGCTATTACACTAAAAAAGAA
>JBMOFW010000117.1:0-9058 GCA_049318685.1 Flavobacteriales bacterium | reverse complement strand
TATTAAAGACACCAAAGGCGGGATGATTAAAAAACGCCGCCACAAACACTGAGGCGGAGGAGAACGAGAACTGGAACCAGAAACTAGAAACTAGAAACCAGAAACTAGAAACCAGAAACCAAAAACCTCTTGCATTATATTTGCTGAAAATTAATATTTTATCAAATGCAAATCAGCAACGAAAAAGTAGCTGCGATTCACTACACATTGAAGGATAACAATGGTACTGTATTGGATTCTAGCGAAGGAAAAGATCCATTGTACTATTTACACGGATTCGGAAATCTTATTCCCGGTATGGAGAAAGGTCTTGAGGGAAAAGTGAAAGGCGACAAATTCGATATTAAAGTGAGCGCGGCCGACGGATACGGTGAGCGTGATGATGCAGCTATTCAACAAGTGCCTGTAAGTGCATTTGGTGGTGCTGATGTGAAAGTGGGTATGCAATTCCGTGCAGGAAACGAACACGGTCAATACCTTGTTACTGTAACCGAGGTAAATGGTGACATGGTTACTGTAGATGCCAATCATCCTTTGGCAGGTGTGGAGCTCAACTTTGCTGTGGAAGTAATGGAAGTGCGCGAGGCGACACAGGATGAGATTGCTCACGGTCATGTACACGGTCCAGGTGGAGCACACTAATAAGAATAGAATTAGTTGATCAAGAATAGGAGCGGGGAAAACACAGTTTTCCCCGCTTTTCTTTTCCCGTATATTAGCCCCATGGAACATGCAAACGAAAAGCTCGCCATCATTCATTGGTTAATTCAACAGAATGACGCATTTACCATCAATCAAGTGAAAATGTTGATGGAAGAAATTGAAGCGGATAAAAAAGATAGCTCTCGCATTGTTGGCCAAACACCACGTGGTGTTCGGGTTTCCAAAAAACAACTTGTAGAACGTTTGCAAGCCTCTCTCGCATCGATGAATTCGGAAGAAATGATCGAATTGGATCATTTGGAAGGCCTGTCTGATAAGTGGTAATTGCTATTTTTAATATGAAAAAAATTCTCTCTATTGCTGCGCTGGCCTTCGGTTTGAACGCAGCAGCACAAACACCTTGCGTGGATGGTTTCGCTGATATCTATCCTTGTCAAAATGTGGACTTGTTGGCCTACATGCCCTTGGCAGAAATTGGTGGCGGTGAAAATACCAATGACCTATGGGGCTGGGTCAGTCCTGAGACTGGCAAGGAATACGCACTGGTAGGTTGTTCTAACGGAACTGCTTTTGTCGATATTTCAACTCCAACAGCACCAGTTTATTTGGGGCTTTTGCCAACGCATACTACGGTCAATCTGTGGCGGGACATAGAAACGTTTAATAATTACTGCTTTATCGGAAGTGAGGCGCCAGGACATGGTTTGCAAATATTCGATTTAATGCAATTGGACGATGTAACCAATCCTCCGTTGGTTTTCGAAGAAACAGCATTCTATGGAGAATTTGGTAATAGCCACACGATCAATATTGATACAGAAAGCGGTTATTGTTATGCAATGGGAACGAATACATTCAGCGGAGGTTTACATATTGTCGACATCAATGATCCGCTAAATCCAACTTTGGCCGGAGGTTTTGCTGAAGATGGCTATACCCACGATGGTTTTGCTTTGACTTACAATGGTCCCGATCAGGATTATATGGGCAATGAAATCATGATTGCTTGCAACGCGGATGCGCTGACTATTGTGAATTGCACAGATAAATCAGATTGTCAAATGATCAGCACTACAGATTACGCTGAGTTGGGCTATGTGCATCAGGGATGGTTTACAAAGGATTTTCGTTATTTCATCCTCGATGATGAATTGGATGAACAAGACTTATCAGTAGGAACACGCACCCATATTTTTGATTTAAATGATCTCGACAATCCGGTGTATATGGGCTTGTATCAGCACGACAACACCTCGATTGATCACAACATGTATATCGTTGATCAATTTATTTATCAAAGTAATTATCGTTCTGGTGTGCGCATTTTTGATGCTTCACGCGCAGCACAAGGCACAATAGATCCGTTGGGGTATTTTGATTTATTTCCTTTAAATGACTTGCCTATTTTTAGTGGCACTTGGAGCAATTATCCTTTTTTGCCTAGTGGAGTAAACATTGCTACCAGTATGTACGATGGGTTTTTCATCACGCAACCAACATTGGTGATGTTGCCCGAGCAACCCATGTTATTGTGTCCGGATGCGAGCATGACATTTGAAATTATAATTCGCGCAGATCTTCAATTCCCATTGACAGTTGGCTTTGACAATGCACCAGCAGGTGCTACTTGGAGCGCACCCATCATCACTGAACCCGGTACCTATAGCATTACTTTGTTGAATGGATGGGAAGGCACCAATGAATCGATTTTAACCCTTAACACTACATTCGGAACGCAGTACGAATTTGCGATTTCGACGGATGTTTGTGTTGGAGTGTATGATCTATCGGCGATTACTTCTACCATTCAACTATATCCTAATCCGGCAAGCGATCAGATCAATTTCAATAAGCCCGGAGGACAAGCTATCTATGAAATTTTGGATATGGCCGGTCAAGTGGTACTTCGGGGCCGCACGGATCGTCGCGGAGCCGCTCAAGTTTCAGTAGCTCAATTCGCCCCCGGCATCTACTGCGTAAAGATCGGCACCAGCAGCATTCGCTTTGTAGTTCGATAGCTTCAGGCAACAAGCTTCAGGCTTCAAGCAGTATTAGTAACCAGTAACTCTGTAACCAGTAACTTACAGCTTGCAGCCTGTAGCCTGCAGCCTGCAGCTTGCCGCCAACTACCGGATGAATCGTCCGATTTTGCCGGTTTCTGTGCGAATGAGGTATGTGCCGGTGGCGTAATTGCTCACATCTTCTGTCACAAGATTTTGTGTGCTTATTGTACTTTTTACAATTTGCCCTAGGCTGTTGTAGATGGTATAGCCCTGATTTTCATTCAAATTAAAATGAATCACATCACCGCTTACCGTTGGCCAAATCACCAATTCTTGTTCTTGTTCTTGTTCTTGTTCTAGATCCTGTTCTTCCACCCCAACTGGTAGTTCTCCAAATCGATACACCGTTCCTGATGCAGGGTCAGCGGTGAGTACTTGTTCTTGCGTAAACATTTGAGTTCCGCTAGGTATAGCCACCAAAGAAGGGTTCGCAGGATCACCAGCCAACGACCAAAGGCCACTCCACCCCGACCCACCTGGGATCACTTGGGTACCAATCATAACCGCCGGACCCGTACCAAAGAATTGAATGGCGGAGCCGTCTTTAATCGTATTTGGACCGTAGTGATATTCGATCACATTGCCATTTTGATACAACCAAATTTGAAAATTGGTGGTGTTGGCAAAAGTGCCTAGTTGCTCGAATTCTAGATAAAATCCGGCGTTTTTGTATTCTAGTTTAAAAATATAATTTCCTTCTGTTCCTTCCAAGACATATGAAATTGGAGAAACCATCTCCGTTGCACTTGCATTCATTAAGTCGTTTAAATAGGGGATCAACACTTCAACTGACTTTGTTTCCATAGAGTTCACCAATTGAGCCCCTGGCGGAATGATGACAATTTCGGAAATTGTCGTGTTAAAAAGGAGAAAATCAAATCCCAACGGAATGGTGTAGATGGGATCGTCCCAAAGCTCAGGACCGTTTACAGTCGTTGACTCAACAAGATCCGTATACTCCTGATTGAGCACCTGAAATGGGTAAGGACATTCTTGCGCACTTGTTCCGATAACGCCGATGATTAAAGCGGCAAAAGAGAGTAAAGACTTTTTCATAGTGTAATTGTGTTTTAAGAATATGACGCACTTCATTGAAAAACGTTACAGCATCGCAAACATTACGGGGCGTTTATTGACTTTCGGCGGATGTGCTTTCCATTCATCAACACGTTTGGTATGCACTTGCTCGCTGTCTAAAGTCAAGTCGGTGGCGATACATAACATCGTTTTTGGGCTGAGGTGCTTGAGAAGATCTTCGAGCACTTGCTCATTGCGATAAGGTGCATCCATAAACAATTGGGTTTGATTCGATTTTTGACCAATCATCTCAAGTTGTTTTATCTTTTTCACACGCTCATTTCGATCGCGCGGCAGATAACCATTGAAAGCAAAGTTTTGTCCGTTGAGACCAGATGCCATTACGGTAAGTAAAATAGAGGAGGGGCCAGTGAGAGGAATGACTCGGATACCTAAGGCATGCGCTTCTTTCACGACGATGGCTCCGGGGTCGGCAACACAAGGCACACCGGCTTCACTGATGATGCCAATGTGTTTACCGCGAATAGCGGGCTCGAGAATTTCTAAAAGGTTGTCATTTTTACTGTGCTCATTGAGCAAGGTAAATTGCACTTCTTCAAAATCTTTGGTGTAACCGATTGCGCGCAAATAACGGCGCGCGGATTTGATTTCTTCAATAATGAAATGATCAATATGCTGCACCACCGCTGCGGTCACGGGTGTAGTGATATCTCTAGCCGCCCCACCCAATGTGTTGGGAATCAAATACAAATTACCTTTCATAGTTTGCAAAGGTGCAAAACTCTGCAGGTTTTTAGGTGGAAATGTTTGGAGGTTTGAACTTTCGAACCTCCGAACTTTGAAACGTATAAACTTTCAAACCTAAAAGAAAAAGGTCGCTCGGGGGCGACCTTTTATTCTGTATGTTTTGATATTATCCTAAATCGTCGAAATTGACATCGGAGCTGGAGTTGGCTCTTTCCTCTTCGCTCATGTAGGGACGTCGATCGGATTCTGCCGCACGGTATTGACCGGTTTCTTGGAGTTGTTTGATGTGATCAAACGACTCTTGAAGTCCTGACATGAATTTTTCGAAGTCTTCTTTGTACAAGAAAATTTTATGTTTTTCAAAAGAAAAATTACCGTTGTCATCAACGCCTGAGCGTTTGCTTTCGGTAATGGTCATAAACAAATCGTTTCCACGGGTAGCTTTTACATCGAAGAAATATGTTCTCTTCCCTGCACGAACCGACGTTGAAAACACATCGTCACGGTAAAAATTGCCTTCACTCATAGCAGCTTTGGTTTTGGTATTATAAGGTAGTAGCTATGTCAAAAATAACCATATCCACCAAAAAACAAAAAAAAAGCCAATTTTTTTCATTCGAATTACTCGGCTCTCAAACCTGGACTGCAGCGGTAGCGATCTTCTTTGTAATGTTCGTATAAACTATCCAATAGCTTTTCACAGCGATCTGTTCCGATTTCCTCTGACCAAGCTAGCAGACCTTTGGGGTAATTTACTCCTTTGGTCATGGCTAAATCCAAATCTTCGGCACTAGCAATGTTTAGATATAACGCTTCATACGCTTCGTTGATCAGCATCACCAAAATGCGATTGAAAATGTTTTTACGCAAAGCTGTATCTTCTTGCGGCAATGGCTTCACCGCGCCTTCAGCATAATTGTAATATCCTCTTCCGCTTTTTCTGCCATACCAACCGGCTTCGACCATTTTCTTTTGAGTCAAGGAAGGCTTGTAACGCGTATCATAATAGAACGCGGTGAAGACGCTTTCTGTTACGGCATAGTTCACGTCGTTGCCTATGAGGTCCATCAATTCAAATGGTCCCATTTTGAATCCACCTTCGCGCATGGCTTCATCGATTGTCGCCATGTCAGCGATACCTTCTTCGAAAATGCGCAAGGCTTCACCATAGAATGGTCGCGCAAGACGATTGACGATAAAACCCGGTGTGTCTTTCGCGATAACGGGTACTTTGCCCCAAGAAGCGATGAGGCTTTTTGTATTTTCTACTAAATGGATATCACTTTGCAACGCAGGAATAATTTCAACCAAAGGCATCAATGGGGCAGGATTAAAAAAATGGACACCCATCACCCGTTCGGGTTTGGTGCACGCTGCCGCTAGCGCGGTGATCGAAAGCGAAGACGTATTGGAAGCCAGCACACAGTCCTCACTGCATTGCTGATCCAAAAAAGCAAAGATCTTTTTCTTAATATCTAAATTTTCTACAGCCGCTTCAATCACCAATTGACAATCGGCCAGCGATGTCATCTCTGTTGAAAAGGAGAAACGACTCATCAGTGCTTCCGCATCCGCCGAATTGATTTTACCTTTCTCGACGAGTTTCAAAAAGGTTGATTTGAGGCTGTTTTTGGAGCGTTCTAAGGCAGGTTCTTGCAAATCATTTATGATGACTTGACAACCTGCCTGTGCGGCAACCTGTGCAATGCCGGTACCCATCGCTCCGGCACCTACGATTCCAATTTTCATGGTCACAATTTCAAATTTTGCGGACGAAGTTAGTATGAACGCGCTCTTTTTACGTTCTTTATAGCATGAAGCCGTTTATTTCTTTTCTCTTCATTCTTTTTTCGTTATCTGTGTTTGCTCAAAAACCGAGTGATTTTATCGCCACAGGAGATGCCTTGGCAGCAGAAAACAAATGGGTAGAGGCCACGGCTTATTATGAAGAAGCCTATAAACGCGACTCTTCCTCTTTTGATTATACAGTCAAGTTGGCCGAAGGATATCGTCATATTAAAGAATATCGAGCAGCGTTATTATTATATCAAGAGGCTTACGGTCGCGATGAGGGAAAGCTTTTTCCGGAAGGGATGTTCTGGATAGCGTATATGGAAAAGCTTTTGGGGGATTATGAATCGGCCCAACGCGATTTTAGAAAATATACCAAGAAACACGCAAAAGATAAAAAGTCGGCCATGTATAAACGGGCCATGATGGAGATCGAGGCGTGTGTTTGGGCGATGGGATACAAATTGCCCAAAGATGCTCCTCTACTGAACCGACAATTGATTTATCCCAATCGTCAATCATCCGAGAATCCAACGTTTGTTGAAAAGGGAATTGTTCAAATATCATCGCATGCAGAAACGCACGAGCAATGGCGATTGGAATGGGGCACTTGGCGCGATTCGGTCATTCTGGATGTGATGCAGAAATGGGAAGACACGATGTCGGTGGATTATGCCAACGTTTGGCGAGATCGTTTCGGATACTATTATTTTTCAAGATGTGATGCTTATTGTGAAATATACAAGACCAACGACACCATTTTTGACATCTACAATGCGCAACCACTAAACGCAATCAACGCGAAAGGAGCAAATACAACGATGCCGGTTACTGCTGTGATCGATGATGTCGATTATTTGTTTTTTGTGTCTGATAGAAAAGGCGGAGAGGGCAAAATGGACATTTGGTATGCGAAGGCTTCCAATGGGGTTTTTATCAATCCGGAAAATGCAGGAAACCTGATCAATACTGAAGACAATGAAGTAACGCCATTTTATCAGAATGGGCAATTGTATTTTTCATCGGATTGGCATAAAGGCTTTGGCGGGTTAGATATTTTTTCTCTGAACGGAAAACCAAATGATTGGGAAATTCCCGTCAATATGGGCAAACCTTGGAATAGCTCATTGAACGATTTGTATTACCGATCATTTGGCGATTCACTTTATCTATTGGCATCCAATCGATATGATGAAAATGGGGAAGGAGCTTGCTGCAATGATGTGTTCACCTATGTAAAAAAAGAAGATCAGAAAAAAGAAGAGGTTCCTAGTTCGTTGTCTGAGTTAATGCGGATTTTACCGGTCACATTGTATTTTCATAACGATGAGCCCAATCCGCGTACGCTGGATACATTAACTCAATTCACGTATAGCGAAACCTATAATGCGTATCTGAAATTGATTCCTGTATATCGTGATGAAAAGATAAAAGGCATGGCCACACGAGATCACGAAGATGCCTTGTATGAAGTCGACGACTTTTTCGAATTGAAAGTGAAAAAGGGCATGAGTGATTTGAATGTATTTGCTGATTTATTGATTCGTGAATTGCAGGCGGGACATTCCGTAGAAGTGGATGTGCGCGGCTTTGCGAGTCCAAGAGCCAAGAGTGATTACAATAAAAATTTATCACTACGGCGCATTTCTTCTTTGAAAAATGAGTTGGAAGTCATGCGCGATAGTTTGTTTTATCCTTATTTGAATGGCACTGCCTCCAACGGAGCGCGGCTAATCGTCAAGCCAATGCCATTTGGCGAAGAGAAATCCGCGAAGAATGTGAGTGATGACTTGAACGATGAGAAGCAATCGATATATTCAGCCGGTGCACGATTGGAAAGGAAAATTGAAATAGAGAAGGTGCGAATTATCCAAGATACCACTGCGCGTGCCGAATTGCAATTGAAAGAGGATTTTCACGATTTCGGAAAAGTGGGCAAGCACGGTGTGGTGCATCATGAATTTATTGTAGAAAACAGCGGCAACAAACTGATGTTGATCGACAGTGTAGTAGCGAGTTGTGGATGTACAGATCCGGTGATGAGTTCGATGATGATTCCCGCCGGCGGTAACGCTACTTTGGATGTGGGGTTCAATCCGTTTGGAGGTGATGGAAAGGAAGTGAAGTATGTGGTGATCTATGCACGTGGTGAAAAACCAAGAGTAATTACAATTGAAGCCGAGGTGGAGTGAAAAAATATTTATTTAACATCTTGGTTAATCTTGCTATTTAGAGAATGATATTCCTTTGTAGCCTCAAATGATCTCCACATTTCGAAATATTTCTGCAACTCAAGTTCATCCCGCCAAATCTGTGGTGGTTTTTCTGACCAGTATTTGGTTGATGTTTGGCAGTGTGCTGATGATTTCATTTGGCGATGTTTCTAAAACATCTTCCAACACTTTAAATTACTCAACAAGCAATCAAGCACTGGAGCATGGGCAATTTGAGTTAATCAAAAATTTGTGCTCAACAAGTATTGGTGCTGAGAATTTCTCTGAGTCAGAAACTGCCGATGATAAGGAAGAAGAGAATGAGTTTTCGCATGAGTGGTTTTTAGCCAGTGTGTTTGAAAATAAAGAGAAACTTGGTGGCTTGGGGGCAAAAAGTGGCTTATGTAGAATATCTGTGTTGGAGGCCAACACACCTCCATTGTACATTCTACAGCATTCTTGGAAGTCGCATATCGCATGATTTATTGAACTAAAAGAAAAGTGATTCGAAGAATTACTTGAAGTTTTTTTCTCAATCAAATC
>JBMOFW010000116.1:0-9164 GCA_049318685.1 Flavobacteriales bacterium | reverse complement strand
ATGGCGTTTCCTTTTGGCTTATCGGTCATGATGTCACCGCCTTTCATAGAGCAATGAACGTCCTTATTGAAAGCGAAAATCGATTTAGTATCATTTCTAAAGCGTCCAATGACGCGGTCTGGGATTGGGATTTAATCAGTGATGAATTGTGGTGGAACGAAGGCATGACGTCGATCTTTGGATACCATGCAGAAGAAATTAATAATACTTACGAATGGTGGTTGGATAGAGTCCATCCAAGTTACGTAGATCCCGTAAATGAAAAACTTCAACGCTATGTAAGTGAAGGCAAGGAGTTTTGGAGTGATGAGTACTTGTTTCGTAAAAAAGATGGCTCGTATGCCTTTGTCTTCGATAAGGGATATATTGTGAAAAATGAAAAAGGAAAACCGATCCGTTTTATTGGGGGAATGGTAGATATCACCTCGATTAAGGAAAATTCTGAATGAGAATTGAAAAATCCCCCTTTCTTTTGCACTTATGGAATATAGAAGACTAGGAAAATCAGGTCTCCAGGTTAGCGAATTGAGCTTCGGTTCTTGGATCACCTTTGCCAATCAAATCGAATCCGGTGTAAGCGAACGTCTGATGGACATCGCCTATGATGCCGGAGTTAATTTTTTCGACAACGCGGAAGTATATGCCAACGGCCGGAGCGAAGAAGTCATGGGGCAAATTCTATCAAAAAAGAGTTGGAATCGGGATACTTATACGGTGAGCAGTAAAGTGTTTTTTGGTGCGGGAGGAAAACTGCCTACCCAAAGAGGACTTCACCGCAAACATGTGGTAGAAGCGTGTGAGGCGGCCCTCAAAAGGCTCCAAGTAGACTATCTTGATTTGTTTTTTTGTCATCGCCCTGACAAAGAAACTCCAATCGAAGAGACCGTTTGGACTATGCACAACCTCATTACTCAAGGAAAAATTCTGTATTGGGGCACGAGCGAGTGGAGCGCACAAGAAATCATGGAAGCGCACATGTTTGCCGAACGACATCACTTGATCGGACCAACCATGGAGCAACCACAATACAACATGCTTACACGAAGAAAAGTGGAAGTAGAGTATAGTCAAATCTATAAAACGGTTGGGCTTGGTACCACTATCTGGTCTCCACTCGCATCGGGATATTTGACCGGTAAATACATTGATCAAAAACCTTCAGATACGCGGTTAATGCGCGATGAGCTGAATTGGCTCGCAGAAAGAACCTTTACAGAAGAAAACAATACACGTGTCAAAGGACTTCAAAAACTCGCTCAAGAAATAGGAATTTCACTTCCGCATTTAGGAATATGTTGGTGTTTGAAAAATCCAAATGTGAGCACAGTTATTCTGGGGGCAAGTAAAGAAAGTCAGCTATTAGAAACCTTAAAGTCTAAAGACTACATGCATTTGTTGACAAACGACGTGATGGAACAAATAGAGGTCATTCTGAATAATAAACCGGCTTTGCCGCCTTATTGATTACTATGCGAATTGACATCTTAACCATATTGCCCCGATTACTTGATGGTCCATTTGCGGATTCGATTCTCCAACGTGCTCAAAAGAATGGATTGTGTGAAATCCATATCCATAATATTCGCGATCATAGCACACAGAAGCAAAAACAAGTAGATGATTACCAGTTCGGAGGCGGAGCAGGTATGGTCATGCTCATTCAACCAATCGCCGATTTAATTGATCAGCTGAAATCTGAACGACCTTATGATGAAATCATCTACATGACACCAGATGGAGACCGATTGAATCAGCGCGACTGCAATAGTTTTTCTCTCAAGAAAAACTTGATAATTCTCTGTGGTCACTATAAAGGCGTTGACCAACGTATTCGCGATCACTACATCACTCGAGAAATTTCTATTGGAGACTATGTACTTAGTGGCGGCGAATTGGCTGCTGCAGTGCTTGTTGACGCCATAGTGCGACTCGTTCCTGGGGTAATGAATGATGAAACATCTGCTTTGACCGATTCATTTCAAGACAATTTGCTGGCACCGCCTGTCTATACGCGACCTGCTGACTACAATGGGTGGAAAGTTCCTGAAATCCTCCTCAGTGGGAATACACCAAAAGTGGAGGAGTGGCGTCATGAACAAGCGATGCTAAAAACGCAGACGCGACGCCCAGATTTATTAGAGGATTGATATGAGTGCACCACTAGCGGAAAGAATGCGCCCCAAAAACTTGGATGAGTATGTCGGTCAAAAACACTTGGTCGGACAAGGGGCAGTTTTACGTAAGGTCATTGATAGTGGATCCATTCCCAGTATGATTTTCTGGGGACCACCCGGTGTGGGAAAAACGACCTTAGCGTTGATTATTTCTCAAGTGCTCAAAAGACCATTTTACCAGCTTTCTGCAATCAATGCAGGTGTCAAGGATATTCGCGATGTCATCGATAGTGTGAAAGGTGCGGGCATGTTTAATCAAGGAGCCATTCTGTTTATTGATGAGATACATCGATTTTCGAAAAGCCAACAGGATTCGCTTCTCGGCGCAGTTGAACGCGGCACCATCACCTTGATAGGCGCTACTACGGAGAATCCTTCGTTTGAGGTAATTTCCGCCTTGCTTTCTCGCTGTCAAGTCTACGTTTTGAAGCACTTGGAAAAAGAGGATCTCACGTCGTTAATTGACACAGCGCTTGATAAAGATGAAGAACTTAAGCCGCTTAATGTCAAAGTAGCAGAATATGAATCGCTTCTTCGTCTCAGCGGAGGAGATGCCCGCAAGCTGCTAAATATTCTGGACCTAGTTGTTAAATCCCTACCGGAGAATAGTAGAGAGATTACCAATACGGTTGTTTCTGAAATTATTCAAAACAACATGGCGATGTACGATAAGAGCGGGGAAATGCATTACGATATCATTTCCGCTTTTATCAAATCCATTCGCGGAAGTGATCCACAAGCTGCAGTCTATTACTTAGCACGCATGGTGGAGGGGGGAGAAGACCCGAAGTTCATTGCGCGACGTATGTTGATTCTCGCCGCTGAAGATGTTGGCTTGGCCAATCCAAATGCATTACTCATGGCGGATGCTACGTTTAGAGCTGTTGAAAATATTGGTTGGCCGGAAAGTCGAATCATCTTAAGTCAATGTGCCATATTCTTAGCCACATCAGCAAAATCGAATAGCGCCTACGTAGCCATTGATGATGCGCTTGCTGAAGTGCGCAAATCGGGAGATCAACCGGTGCCATTGCATCTGCGCAATGCTCCCACAAAGTTGATGAAAGACTTGGGGTATGGCGCTGAATATCAATACGCCCACGCCTTTGACGGCAATTTTGTTTTTCAGGAATTCTTGCCTGAATCGATAAAGAATAGGCAATTCTACGCCCCGGCAAACAACCAACGAGAAAATCAAGTGCGCGAATGGCTGAAGACGCGTTGGAAAGAAAAATACGGGTATTAAATCATGGCGACCAAGCCTTCATTGATTCGCTTGGCAATGGATGGACCTTCATAAATGAAACCGGTATAAACCTGAACGAGTGCCGCCCCGGCATCGAGTTTTTCTTTGGCATCCTCTGCTGTTTCAATGCCGCCAACTCCAATAATCGGGAATGCACCGTTTGATTTTTGATGCAAATATCGAATCACTTCGGTAGAACGTTTTTTCACTGGCAAACCGCTCAGGCCGCCCGCACCGATGGTTTCAATAATCGAATGTTCTGTATTTAGACCTTCCCTCGAAATGGTGGTATTCGTGGCAATCACTCCGGAAATTCCGCTTTCATTGATAATATGCACAATATCATTCAACTGGTCATCGGTCAAGTCTGGAGCTATTTTTAAGAAAATAGGTTTCGATCGAATATGATCGTGATTGAGTTGTTGGAGTTTGGAAAGAATGGCCAATAATGGCTTTTTATCCTGAAGTTCGCGCAATCCAGGTGTGTTTGGTGAACTCACATTGACTACAAAATAGTCGACCACATGCACCAATGCATGAAAACATTGAATATAATCATCGACTGCGTTTTCGTTGGGGGTGACTTTGTTTTTACCAATATTCCCACCGATCAAGATTTTTGAATTGCGTTTTTTTATGCGCTCGGCTGCGGCTATGGCCCCTCCATTATTAAACCCCATACGATTGATTAATCCATTGTCTTTAGGTAATCTAAACAAACGGGGTTTGTCGTTTCCAGGCTGCGCCAAAGGAGTAACGGTGCCTATTTCAATAAATCCAAAGCCAAGTGTCTCCAAATTATCTATCCACCGGGCATCCTTGTCGAAGCCTGCTGCCAATCCTACAGGATTTGGAAATTCTAAACCAGCTACAAGTCTAGTCAAATTAGCCGAATTCACCGTGAATCGCTTACGCATTGCCTGTTTCACGCCGGGAATGAACTGAACAAAACGCAACAAATCCATAGCCATGTAGTGCGCTTTTTCGGGTGAAAAAAGAAAGAAAAAGGGTTTGATACAGGCTTTGTACATGAAGGTTTTTTGGCAAATTTACATCGCATTGGTTAAACCAACGAGATCAACGCGGGTCATAAGTTCGAATTCCGGAAATTTGATAGACGAAAAAGAAATATTAGCCCTGCTTAAAGACCCGCTCAAAAGGGATGTGGCTTTCGGTCACATTCTTGATGCGAATCAGCGAAGGATTTATTATTTCGTGCGACGAATGGTGCTCGATCATGATGATGCGGATGACGTGACTCAAAATACATTTATCAAAGCATGGAAAGGGCTAGACGGATTCCGAGGTGAAGCGAAAATCACTACTTGGCTTCATCGAATAGCCTACAATGAGGCGATAACATTCATCGGGAAAAAGAAAAAACGGAATCACGTTTCTGTTGAAGATCATCTCGCGGCTACTGCTTCATCTTTGATGGCAGATGTGCTTTATAATGGCGATGATATACAAGCGCGATTGCATGCGGCGGTCGACACGTTGCCTGAGAAACAAAAAGCGGTGTTCGTAATGAAGTATTTTGAAGAAAAAAAATACGAGGAAATTTCGGAAATAACCGGAACCTCCGTCGGAGCGTTAAAAGCTTCTTTTCATCATGCGGTGAATAAAATTGAAGAGTTTGTGAAACTTAATATTGAAATGGATCATGGATAATAATTGCACAAACAACGACTTCAAAGTACCGGAAGGCTACTTCGATCGTTCTCGTGAGCGGTTGATGAAATCCATACAAATGGAAGAATTCAACGTTCCGGAAGGTTATTTTGAGGTTTCGAAATCGGAAATTATAAATAAAATTGCCTGCCAAAGTAGAGCTTCTTCGAGCAAGGGACGCGTGTTTCGAATGGTTTTGTATGTGACTTCTGCTGCGGCAGTCTTGGTATTGGGTGTTGTGTTATTTAAAAACGAACCTCAACCCCCGGCCGCGAAACCAACTTTTGCCGAACTTATTGAACAAACGGAAATCGATGAGGCCTTGGTCTTTGAGGATGCCACTTCAGAGGACATTTTGGAATATTTTGGACATGAATTGATCTCGATCGATGCGGATACAGCAGTGGTTCGCCCAGAAAAAACAAAAAAAGAAAAAATTCAAAATAAGATTAAACGCAAGGAGAATAGCAAGACTCCAAGCATTGATGATGTAAGTGAGGATGATATTATTAAATACCTATTGGAAGAAGGAGGAGAAGATGAATTTTAAATTTAAACATACCATGAATACACTACGTTTATTGCCATTAATCCTGATAATGTTCTCAGGATTTGCAATGAAAGCGCAAGAAGATGATGAGCCAGATGGAAAGCAAAAGGAAAAAATGGAGGCTTTGAAGAAAGCATTCATTACAGAAAAATTGGATCTCACACCGGCGGAAGCAGAGAAATTTTGGCCAATTTTCAATGAATTCGATAAGAAGAAAAAGGAAATTCGAAAAGCGATCAAGCAAGCACATAAAGCCATAGAACAAGATAGTGGCAACGAAAAACTGATCTTGGAAAAATCGGATTTTATTGCTTTAAAAAAGAAAGAAGAAGCAGATATCGAAGCGAAACTCATTCGCGATTCCTTACCTGTTCTCGGTGCTTCAAAAACAGCGAAGTTGATAGGACTTGAAGAAGAGTTTAAAAAGAAACTGATGGAAGAATTGCGTGAACGAAGAGGTGAGGGCGGACATTCGGGACCACCCCCACCGCGCGGAGGTAGAAGACAATAATCAGAGAAAAGGGATAAATCGAAAGGTTTGTCCCTTTTTTATTTCATTCACTTCTGCGGGTATTTCGATCCAACCGTCTGCTTCATGCAGATGCGCAAAGTCACCTGATCCACTTGTTTTAACTATAGTCGATGTGTCGATGTGCACTTGAACAGGTACGAATTGAGTAAGTGCTCCTTTTTTCATATAATCCTGATTTATGGTCACATATTTCCACTCTTGCTGATATCCCATCACTTTTTGCTGAAGAAATGGAACCACATAGCGGTGTAGGCATAGCAATGTCGAAACAGGATTGCCAGGTAAAGCAAATACAGGAATGCCTTCTTTCGTCTGTCCGCACCAAAACGGTTTGCCAGGTTTTTGTGCAATCTTGTGAAATAATTGCGTCACCTCCATTTCTGTCATGATTTGTGGAATCAAATCATATTTGCCCATCGAAACTCCTCCGCTGAGTATGATTAAATTGAAATTTTCAACTATTTGATTTAACCCCCTACGAATTTCGTCGGCATCATCATTGAAGTGAAATGTGGCGACTTCCAGACCCAAGCGATGAAGCACCGATGCTATTGCATGTACATTGGATCGACGAATCTGACCAAGACCGGGTGTTTGATTTATACTAACAAGCTCATCTCCGGTGCTTACTATCGCCACTTTAGGCCATTTATGAACATGCACAGTCGTTTTTCCTACTGACGCCAGAATGCCTATTTCAGGCGAACGCAATTTTTTTTCGGAAGAAATCAGCAGTGCTCCTTTTTCGAAATCACTCCCTTTGAATTGAATATGTTGGCCAATGGCAGGAGGCACTTGCACCGAGGCCACATTTCCCTGAATCAATATATGTTCATAGGGTATAACGGTGTTGAAACCCTCCGGAACTGCGGCACCAGTCATGATCTCAATGCATGAATCAGAGGGAATATCAAATCGTTGAGGAGCGCCTGCACGCTGAATTCCAATGATATTAAACTCTTTTGGATCTTCATTCGCATTCAATCGCACAGCAATGCCATCCATCATTGCGCGATGAAAAGGAGGAAGATCTGAATCCGCGTATATCGATTCAGCCAATACATGTCCGTGCGCATTGTCGATGGATTCACTTTCTACTGATGTGGGAAAGGCGATTGATTGGATGATTTTTTCGGCTTCGTGGACTGCAATCATATTTATCCTCCAATAGTAGCCATAGATTCAGCCACAGGTTTGCGTAAACGTTCTGCCTCATGACCATCAATGGCCTTTTTCATAGCGGCCTCGCGAATCATTTGCTTGATGGCTTCCGGATTAATTCGATTTCGAATCAAACTTTTTAAGTCTAAGGCTCCGTCGTCATAAAGACAAGTTTTGAGATGACCCTGTGGCGTTAATCGAATGCGATTGCACGTGCCACAAAAGGTCCGAGAATATGCGGCAATAACGCCCAAGTTGCCTTTAAATCCGGGCACTGTATAATCATAAGATGTAGAAGAACGTTCGTAGGGTAGGCGCATCATTTCTGGAAAGGCTTCTTTCAAATGATCGATGATGCTTATAAAATTCCATTTTGAAGCATGACTGTTTCCTCTTCCATTGAATGGCATTTCTTCAATAAACCGAACGTCAATTGGGTAGGTTTTTGCTAAACCAGCTAGTGGTAATATATCCAAATGATTGAGTCCGTCGATGACGACAGCATTGACCTTCGTTTTGATTTGAGCTGCAATTAGATCTTCGAGAAATTGAAATACAACATGGAAATCATTTCTTCTCGAAATCTTCTGAAAACGATTAGCATCCAAGGTGTCGAGACTAAGATTGATACCGCTGACACGTGTTTTTTTTATTAGATCAAAATATTGACCTGATAGAGTTCCATTAGTGGTTATCGAGATTTTTTGAATGCTCTGCATGGCTGCAGTGCGTTCGAGAATTTGGGGAAAGTCTTTTCTAAGAAATGGTTCTCCACCTGTAAATCGCACTTTGGTTACACCCAATTCAGCAAGCATGTGTATGGATTCAATGATTTCATTCTGATCCATTAGTTGCTTAGTAGGTATCCACTTTAATCCTTGTTCGGGCATGCAATAGCTGCACCTTAGATTGCAGCGATCCGTAATAGCAATCCGAACGTAGTTGATCTCCCGACCATGACTATCTATGAGCATGTTTGAATTAATTAACCGTGCTTACAATCTTGATCCAATTCAATCAAGAGAGTTAAAGGTATTGCTGATTCATTGTCAATTTCTGTCTTGAAGCTAAAATTGTTGTCTTCATGAAGACTGTCGTTGGGAAACTGAATCGATAGTATTTGGTCCTGAAGAGTGATCGCTGACGTGGTTAAATGCCATGTATTCAAGCGACAGGTCATTTTGTTAATAGCTGAAAAAACCGTGAAAAGCTCCACGGTTTTTCCGGCATATAATGCCGCTATTTCCTCTGCTGTCAATCGAATGCGAACAGCGTTTTGAGCTATGCGCAATTTCATTTTTTCAATCCTATCTCGGCCAAACGTTCGTCGAGAAATTCGCCAGCGGATATTGGTTCCCACAGGGGGTGAGTTCCTTCAGCTACACAAGATTCTAGGCAATCCAAGCGCATTTCGCTGCGTGGATGTAAGAAGAATGGAATAGAGTAGCGGGGTTGAGACCACTTTTCACGAGGCGGATTCACCACGCGGTGCGTGGTGCTTTTTAATCGACCATTGGTATGACGTTGCAACATATCACCGACATTCACTACAATATGATCGGGAAGGGCAGTCACAGCTACCCATTCACCTTGCTTATTCAATACTTCCAAACCGTCTGCACTAGCCCCAATGAGCAAAGTGATCAAATTGATATCTTCGTGTTGACCTGCACGCACCGCCGATTTAGGCTCCGATGTAATGGGTGGATAATGAATAGGTCGGAGAATGCTGTTTCCATTTTTGATTTTTTCATCAAAATAGAATTCATCCAAGCCTAGAAACAAGGCTAAAGCACGGAGCATATAGCGTCCAGTATTTTCAAGATCGCG
>JBMOFW010000115.1:0-9168 GCA_049318685.1 Flavobacteriales bacterium | reverse complement strand
TACTCGCAAACCAAAATCGCTTTCCAGTATAATCATGTTGCTGCAACAACTGCGGCGCGCGCTTGACCAAATCACTATCATTCCACCACAAAGAAGGATCGAATGCTATATAAAAATCAAACATCTCTGGATGTTCTAAAAATGTTTCTGTCACAAACAAACCGGCCAAGGATTCTCCAATGATGCCACGCTCTTTGCGCACCGTAAATCGCTTCTCAATTTCACCAAATAACTCTTCCTTCAAAAATTGACGATACGCTGCAGAGCCTCCTACCACAGGGGCAATATCCTTATCCTTCGCCACAATTGTCGGACCAGTATAATCGCGCCTACGCTGCGTATTTGCAATGCCGACCAAAATCACCGGAGGCATCTTCTTCTCGCGAATCAATTGCTCCATCGTATTGGCCAAATGCGGAAAATCTTCATTCACTCCCCCATCCAACATATACAATACCGGCAACGATTTTTCTCCAGAAACGTAACCCTCCGGCAACCAAATATTCACCGTGCGCACTTCCCCCAATACATTCGATGTGATATCAAACGTTTCGTATTTCGGCATAGGATCGTTGTACACCGGGTACTTCGCGCAGCCCACCAACAGCGCAGCCAATACAAAAAGAAGTGTCTTCATCGGGTTATAGGTTACTAGTGACAAAGTTACTGGTTACTTTGAGCGCTATGAAAATAAAAAAGGTTTGAAGATTGAACTCATCACTCAACCTTCAAACCTTTAAACATAATAACGTCTAAACCTTACATGCCGACCATGTTCTTCGGAACTACGATTTGATCGTATTCCTCTTCGGTTACATAGCCCAAGCGCACTGCTTCCTCTTTCAACGTTGTACCGTTCTTGTGCGCCGTCTTCGCTATTTCTGCGGCTTTGTAATAACCGATCTTGGTATTGAGTGAAGTCACGAGCATCAACGAATTGTTCACCAATTCATCAATACGACCGTAGTTTGGTTCGATACCCACTGCACAATGCTCATCGAAGGATACACAAGCATCTCCAATCAATCGTGCACTTTGCAAGAAATTGTTGGCCATCATCGGTTTGAATACGTTCAATTCATAGTGCCCTTGTGTTCCACCAACGGTGATGGCTACGTCATTGCCCATCACTTGCGCACATACCATGGTCATGGCTTCGGCTTGTGTTGGATTCACTTTGCCGGGCATAATGCTCGATCCGGGTTCATTTTCAGGAATGAAAATTTCACCAATACCGCTGCGTGGTCCGCTGGCCATCATGCGAATGTCGTTGGCAATTTTATTCAACGATACCGCCAATTGTTTCAATGCGCCATGTGATTCTACGATACCATCATGCGCCGCCAATGCCTCAAATTTGTTTGGCGCTGTAACGAATGGCAAACCGCTGAATTCAGCAATCTTAGAAGCTACCAATTCAGAATATCCTTTTGGCGTGTTAATACCGGTACCCACTGCTGTGCCGCCTAGAGCGAGCTCTTTCAAATGAGGCAATGTATTTTTCAATGCACGCAATCCGTGATCGAGTTGCGCAACGTATCCGCTCAATTCCTGACCGAGGGTAATTGGCGTAGCATCCATCAAGTGGGTACGACCAATTTTCACCACGTGCATAAACTCTTGTGATTTTTTAGCCAAGGTGTTGCGCAATTGTTCCACACCCGGAATAGTAATTTCCACTACCGATTTGTATGCCGCAATGTGCATCGCCGTTGGATAGGTATCGTTCGATGATTGCGATTTATTCACGTCATCATTTGGATTCAAAATAGCAGCGCCCTCGCCCAATTTGCCACCAGACAAAACATGAGCGCGATTTGAAATCACTTCATTCAAATTCATGTTGCTCTGTGTACCCGAACCGGTTTGCCAGATCACAAGCGGAAATTGATCATCCAATGCACCGGTGAGAATTTCGTCACACACTTGTGAAATAAGATCGCGCTTCTCTGCAGGCAATACACCGAGTTCGCAGTTGGTGTGAGCGGCAGCTTTTTTCAAAATAGCAAATGCACGAATAATTTCTTTCGGCATCGACGCTTCAGGACCAATTTTAAAATTGTTGCGTGAGCGTTCTGTTTGCGCTCCCCAATACACATGAGCTGGTACTTTCACTTCGCCCATGGTGTCTTTTTCGATACGGAATTCCATTGTTTTCCTTATTTAATATGATTGTAATTTTTCTATAAAAAAAATGCCACCTGTTTACACAGAAGTGGCATTACCTTGTTCCATTAAGAATGCTTTGAGGAAGTCATCTATTTCGCCATCCATCACGCCGTCTACGTCGCTGGTTTCGTGGCCTGTGCGCACATCCTTGACCAGTTTGTAGGGCTGCATCACGTAGTTGCGAATTTGAGAACCCCATTCAATTTTTTTCTTTCCGGCTTCAATCTCATCGCGGGCTGCATTGCGCTTGGCCAACTCCATTTCATAGAGCTGCGACTTGAGCAATTGAATAGCCTTCTCTTTATTTTGAAGCTGAGAGCGGGTTTCGGTATTGTCGATCACAATGCCCGAAGGTTTGTGTCGCAATCGCACACCCGTTTCTACTTTGTTTACGTTCTGTCCACCGGCACCTCCACTTCGGAAGGTATCCCAAGTAATATCAGAGGGGTTGATATCAATTTCAATCGAATCATCAACGAGCGGATAGACATAGACTGAAACGAAGCTAGTATGTCGTCGTGCATTGCTATCAAATGGTGAAATACGCACGAGACGGTGTACACCATTTTCACCCTTGAGCATACCGAAAGCAAATTCGCCATCGAACTCGAGAGTACATTGCTTCACACCGGCTACCTCGCCTTCTTGCATATCCAATTCTTTAACGGTGTAGCCATTCTTTTGGCCCCACATCAGATACATACGCATGAGCATACCGGCCCAATCGCAGCTCTCCGTACCACCCGCACCCGCGGTGATTTGGAGTACGGCATTCAATCCATCCTCTTCTGCAGAGAGCATGTTTTTGAATTCAAGGTCTTCAATTTTTTTTGCAGCAATGCTATATTGCTCTTGCAGTTCTTCTTCAGAAGCTGCGCCCTCTTTGAAAAAATCGTAAAGAACAATGAGGTCATCGGTCGCTGAAGCGCAATCTTGAAACGCATCCGTCCACATCTTTTTGTTGCGGATTTGTTTCATTACGGCCTCAGCCTTTTTCGGATCATCCCAGAAACCGGGATCTTGAGTGTGTTTTTCGTCTTCTTTTATTTGGAGCAATTTCGTGTCCACGTCAAAGGTACCTCCTGAGCGCATCCTTGCGCTCATTCAGCTCACGAATTGCATCGATTGTAACGGTCATGTTGTGCTGAATTCTTGTTAACGGCGGCAAAGATAGCGAATTTAGTGTGCTAGAGTGGTAGAATGCTAGTGTGCTAGAGTTAGAGGCTTAGAGAATTAGAGGCTGAATAATGATAGCACTCGCGGTTTTACGAAAATGTTGTATCATTGGTACCGTTAAACTATAAGTTGATATCCCCCATGATTGTACTCGACGAAAATCAAAACTCATCAGCTACTTGGAAAACTGTAGAAGAAGCCATTAACGACCGTTACTCTTTAAACATTAGCGGCCTAATTGGCAAAGGCATCGACGCATTTAAAGAGAATGCAGGAAATTATGTCTTGTTCACACTCATCGTTATTGCCATAAATGTCGCCCTTGGACTGATACCCATATTAGGAAGTCTCGCTTCTTTAGTCATTACACCGCCGCTCAACGCGGGCTATATATTCGTAGCCATGAAGATTCATCGCGGCGAAGAAGTCACGTTCAATAATTTCTTTGACGGATTCAAAGCGCCTTTTGGGAATCTCATAATCCTAGGTTTAGTTAGTAGTATTTTAACTGGGCTTGGCGTTCTGTTCTGCATTCTACCCGGCATTTGGTTAGCTGTGTCTTGGGTCATCGCTGCCCCGATGATGTTATTTATCAAATCCGAATTTTGGGATGCCATGGAAGCAAGTCGCAAAGTAATAGGTGTCAACTTTTGGGGTTGGCTTGGATTCTTGATTGTGGCAGGACTTGGTGCGCTTCTATTTTCAGTCATCACTTGTGGTTTAGGCACGTTAATCGCCGCCCCAGTGTTTTCGTTAGCCATTTTCCACGCTTTCTTACAAATCATGGAAAAACAGAGCTAGTGCAAAGTGGCCTGCGACAAGCACAGGGCACAAACCTCCAATCATCTCAACCTAAAAACCTTCAGACATCACCTCCCAAACCACGCTAGAATCAGAGCCGCGGGAGAGAAGATAGCGGGCGGTTTTTTGTTTCTTTTGATAATCTTGAAGCCCTTTGTGTTTTTCTAATTGTTTTTGAGCAATTTCGAGTACCGATCTGCGGTATTCCTTGGGATCAATGCGCTTCATGGCGTCGGCGATATTTCGTGGACTCACGCCTTTGGCCTTCAGATGCTGTTGAATTTTGCCGATTCCCCATTTATTGAATCGAAACTTATCGACCGTAAACGCCTCAGCATAACGGGCTTCGTTCAACACATCAACCTCTATCAAAGCCATAATTATTTGTTCACGTTCGTGGTAAGGAATACCCCATCTAGTGAGCAAATTACGGACATCCCAATGCGCACGCTCCGCCTTGTCGCAGTAAGCGCGAGCGCGGGATAGGGCATGTTCGTAACTGTATTTGCGCATGGCCACAAATGTAATAGGGTAACTCTTTTCTCCCATTCTACGTACAAAGCCCTATTTTTTAACACCCAAACCTTTACTACCTTTGCGGTAAGATGATTACCTCAATAGAAAGGTAGATCGCACACGAATTATGAAAGCTACATTGATTGACAAACTGCACGGTTTGCTCGCCACTGAAGACATCATGTCTATCCGCGACGCCATCCGTGAGATCCGCAGCGATTGGAAAGCGGAATCGGCCAAAGAAAGACAACTGCAACTTGAAGCTTACAAAGCCGAACCGGTGGAAGAAGGTCAAGAAAAAGCAGAGTTTGTCTATGTGCCTCATGAATTGGAAGGTAAGTTTCAAGACCTATTGAAAACTTACGAAGACCGAATCGAAGAGCATGGTAAAATTTTGGCCGCAGAGCGCCAAAAAAACTTTGATGCCAAAATCGCCTTGATCAACGAATTTGAAGAGTTGATCAAAGACGAACAGAACATTGGAAAAGCCTTTGCATCGCACAAAGCGATCAAGGAAAAATGGGACGCTATCGGCGATGTTCCCGGAGACAAGTACCATGATTTGCAAGACAAATGGCAAAAGTTGAATCACGGCTTTTTCTACAATATCAATATTTACAAAACACTTCAAGAGCACGACCTCAAGATCAATCAGAAGAAAAAAGAAGAATTGATCGAAGAAGCGCGTGGATTGGCTGCTGTAGAAAATCTCAGTGACCTCGAAGTGATGGTTAAAAAATTCCAACGTGAATGGATGAACGTTGGTCCGTCGCCGCGCGAAACTTTCAAAGAAATGGGTGATACCTTCTTTGGTATCGTTCGCGAAGCGCAAAACCGCATTCAAGCGCATTACGATGTGATGCATGCGAATAGCGAAGAAAACTTGACGAAGAAAAAAGCCTTGGTAGAGAAAATGAAAGAGATTCTCACCATGGACATCACCAACCCATCCACCTGGAATCGTTGGACCGATGAGGTTTTGAAACTACAAGAAGAGTGGCGAACCATTGGATGGGCGCGCAAGAAAGAAAACGAAGAAGTTTGGCAAGAATTCCGCGGCTTATGTGATTTGTTTTTCAGCAAACGCAAAGAACACGGTGAAGCCAAGCGCAGTGCATTCAAAGAGCACCGCGATAAGAAAGAAGAATTGATTGCCGAAGCGAAAAATCTTCAAGAAAGCAGCGATTGGAAAGCCACTACAGAAGCCTTGAAAAAGCTTCAAGAAAAGTGGAAAGCTGTGGGCAGCGCTGATCCGCGCGATGAGCAAAAATTGTGGCAACGTTTCCGCTCAGCATGTGACGTTTTCTTCCAACGTAAAAAAGAGCATTTCGGAGACATGGTTGCTCAACAAGAAGAAAATCTTCGTTTGAAAACCGCCTTATTGGAAGAGATTGAATCAACTGAACTCAGCGGCAACAAATCAGAAGATTTGAGTTTGTTGAAGCAATATTCAGAGCGTTGGCACGCGATCGGCTTTGTACCGAAAGATCACGTGAAGCCGGTGATGGATCGTTACAATGCAGCATTGGACGTGAAATACGGACAGATCAATGCCGAGCGTGAGCAACGTGAAATGTCGGCATTCCGCAACCGAGTAGAAACGATTAAGAGTGCAGGTTCGGGCGATCAAGGCATGCGCAAGGAGAAGAATTTCCTTCGCGACAAGTTGGATAAATTGAACACACAGATCAAGCAATACGAAAACAATATGGGCTTCTTCACTGGTAAAGGAGCGGAAGCCATGCGCAAGGAAATTGAGAAGAAAATCAAGAACACCGAGCGTGAGATTGACGAGATCAAAAAGAAAATAGAACTCCTAGGGTAGGACGCTCGCTGCGCTCGCTACGGGACGTGCGGCCTACGGCCTTACTTCGGGACAGGCGCTGCGCGCCTTACGGGACACTCGCTGCGCTCGTTACGGGATGCTCGCTGCGCGACCTACGGGATGAATAAAATATTCCTGAATATTCGATGGTAAACAGCATACGAATATTCAGGATTTTTCTTTTTGGGCCATTCATATTTGTGATATGAAAAGCTACAAAACACTCCATGTCTACCGATACGCCGTTGACTTCAACGTGCAGGTCATTAACCTCATTCAACAACAGCGTGAACTACCTTTCTCCCATCGCGATCAGCTATCACGAGCGAGTTTGAGTATAGCGCTCAACATTGCAGAAGGCATGGGCAGAAATACGCCCAAAGATCAAAGTCATTTTTTGACAATTTCCCGAGGCTCAACCTATGAATGTATGGCCTTAATAGAAATTTTGACACATGCCCAAATGATCTCCTCCACCCAATCCGAGCGCTGGACCGCTCAGCTAGAGAGCATCTCCAAAATCCTCTACACCCTCATCCAAAAACGCCAACCCCTCCCCCCCTCCATCCCAAAATAAGCCCCCCGCAAGCGAAGCGCGCGAACGCAGCGAGAGCGAGCGAAGCGAGCTCATCCCAATCCCGTAGGGCGCGCAGCGCCCGTCCCAAAGCGATGCCCGAAGGGCGAGCGCCCCGTAGCCCCGCAGGGGCGTCCCGTAACGAGCGAAGCGAGTGTCCCGTGTAGGGTTTTTGGAAAGTTTTGTGTACATTCGGCACACCTTAAAATACTTTTATAGATGAAAAGAATTTATACCTTATTGGGTGCAGCACTTATCGTTTCGGCTGCTTCGGCACAATCGAAAGTGAACACACCGACCTCAGATGAGATGGCAACCGCGCGCATTGCCGGTGCTCAAAACCTTGCCAAATCTGCCAATCGCGGCGGATCAACTTCATTCTTTTGCGAAGATTTCGCCAACGGATTTGATGGAAACAACGGTTATGGCGCCTGGACCTTTGAAGATAGCGGTACTACAGACGTGTGGATGATGGCCAATGCAAACAGCCCAGCAGGTGCTTACTCATCTAACCTCGATCCTATGGATTCTCCAACCGCCGATAATGGATGGGTCATTTTTGATGCCGACCTCTATCAGGGTGGACCAATCACCGCGGCCAATCCAGTAGAAAATATGTCAGGCTGGTTGATGACTCCAGAACTCAACATGACTTCCCTCGAAAACGTTAAAGTAGATTTCTACCAATACTTCCGTTATTGCTGCGCTCAAGCGTCCCCTTTGACTGTTGAAGTTTCTGTTGATGGCGGCGACAACTGGACTGTATTCAATGCTACCGGTATTGGTATCGTTTCAGCAAACTCGATTTCTGCGAATCCATTGAACACTGTAATCGACATTTCCTGTGTTGCGGCATTGCAGCCAAGCGTGTATGTACGATTCGGATATAACACAGAAATCGCTGCTGCATACAGCCACTATTTCTGGGGATTGGATGACATCTGTATCTATGAAACAGCTGTTGAAAACGACCTCGAGATTACGCAAGTAACCAATGGTGATATCCTCAACTTGTGGGAATTCAAAGAAACACCTTTGGCTCAAGCGACTGCCGCAGCAGATGGTGGTTTGACTGTAGGTGTAATTTGGAGAAACAACGGTCGCGTAGACCAAACCAACTGCAATATGCTCATCGAAATTCTCGATGCTTCTGACAACGTATTGGACACGTATGATGTAGATCCATTCGACACACCAGCTCCTGCTAACGAAGCAACCTGTCCTGCTCCGGTATTGGATACATTGTTCATCCCTACCGGTTGGGTACCCACTGCCACTGGAAACTACAAAGCCCGTGTAACCTTGACTGCAGATCAAACTGACGATGTTCCTGCTAACAACGTTTTGATTCGCGAATTCTCATATACTGATGATGAATACGGTCATGACGACCTCTCTTTGGATCTTCAAATCGGTCAACGTGAAAATGATGACAATCCAGATGTATTCGATCCATTCGGCGTTGGTAACTATTACATTGTTCCGAACGATGGCTCTTTTGCTTATGGTTTGACTGTCGTATTTGGTTCAAACACTGATGGGGCTACTCCGGGTAACCCTGGCGCTACTTTCCTCGCTGCATTGCACGCCGACCTCAGCACAGCTGCTGGTCAGTCGTTCGAAATCCAAGCAGGTGATTATTACGAAGTAGCTGATGCGTGGGTAAATGCAGGTCCAATCTATTTCCCATTTGGTGATGAAGTAGGTTTGGAAGTAGGTACAAACTACGTTGCTGCTGTTCAAGTTGAAGACGAATCGAGCCTTCAAGTTTCTGTTCAAGCTCAAGCAGAATCAGATAGCGACAACTCTTCACTTCGTCAAGATTACAACTCAAATCAAGCATTGACTTGGTTTGGTCGTCAAAGCTGGTCACCATATATCCGTTTGATTTTGTCTGAGCGCGTTGGAGTAGACGAAGTTTCTACCAACACACAAGTGGCCTTCGAAATTGCTCCTAACCCAGCTGTGAACATGGCTCGTGTGAATGTAGATCTCAAAGCTGCTGGTAACATCGCTTATGAAATTCGCGACATCAATGGCAAATTGATTAGCTTCGACAACCTCGGCCGTTTCAGCCAGCACGCTTTTGATGCCGCTCATGAGGGCA
>JBMOFW010000114.1:0-9196 GCA_049318685.1 Flavobacteriales bacterium | reverse complement strand
TTTTCCATGCTGGAGTTCGTGTGTATGCCGATTGTAAAATCGGAAATCACTGCACGCTCCACTCAGGTGTAGTCATTGGAGGTGATGGATTTGGATTTGCCCCCAATTCAGAAAATAATTATGCAAAAGTGCCTCAAATCGGCAACGTCATTCTCGAAGATTATGTGGAAATCGGCGCAAATACCACCATCGATAGAGCTACATTGGGATCAACCATAATTCGCAAAGGCGTAAAATTGGATAATCTTATTCAGATTGCGCACAATGTGGAGATTGGCGAAAATACGGTCATTGCAGCACAAACCGGTGTGGCTGGTTCAACACGTATAGGTAAGAATTGTATGATCGGCGGACAAGTCGGCATTGTTGGGCATATTTCGATTGCTGATGGAACCAAAATTGCGGCACAAAGCGGTGTAGGTCAGGATATTAAGGAAGAAAATACAATCATTCAAGGTTCTCCAGCTTTTTCAATCATGGATTATAAGAAAAGCTACATCGGTTTCCGCAAATTGCCGGAATTGATGAAACGTTTGGATGAAGTAGAGAAGAAGGCTGCTCAATAGCGTACTTTATGGTATTCGCGTTGCATACGCGGTCTGCAAAACAAGATTCCAAAATGGAAATAGTCGAGAAAGAGGCTAAATTCTTCTCGCTGACAGGCTTGTTGCCAGGCCTGGGTCATTTCTTTTGACCAATAAATATCATCGAGGACCACGATCGAGTTTTCGTTTAGAAAAGGTTTTATCTTATCCAAATAGCGCACGGTGGCCTCGAATCGATGATTTCCATCGATGTAGATCATATCCCACGATGTTCTTTTATTCAAGACGTGATCTAGTACTTCATCAAAAGTGCCAATCACGGAGTCTATGTGAGAAATGTTTAGCTTTTGAAAAGTGGCTTGTGCCAATTGAGCGATGTTTGACGATCCCTCGATGGTGCTGATTTGCGCCTCTGGTGCGGCTTTAGCTAAATACGACGTTGTTATACCGAGGCTAGTACCCAGTTCAAGAATGGAAGTGGGCTGAAAGTGTCGAATGAGTTTGAACAAGGCTTGCGCTTGATGTGCAGGGGCCAATGCATTTTTGGCAATCGAACACACCGTGCGTAACCCGCGCGATTCTGCGCGCGAACCCGCACCGAAGTCTTCTACTTCTATCGATCGCTTGTCAGCAAGCAAGTCTTTACGCGCAGACTCTATCTGTTCAAATTCGGTAAAGTGAATAGTTCGCGTCAATACTTGCGTGTTGAGCTTATACACCAAAGGAGAATGCACGCCATGACGGTTGCGCGCTAGGAACAAATGACGAATAAAATGCTTCGCTTCATGCCACTGATTCATGAATGCAAAGATGTGCAGGATCAATGAAAGCTCGGCATTAACGTTTTATTTCATCGATTGGCATCATGTTTGGCTATTTTTGACGCAATAAATTCGCAAATTACCTATGAAGAAAATTATTTTGATGGCAATGATTGCCGCTCCAATCTGGGCTGGTGCTCAAACCAAAGCTTCTGATAAGTCTGAAGCTAAAGACACAAAAACTGAAACCAAAGAGGTTCCTGCTCCTTCTGACAAAGGCAAAGAAGCTCCAGCTTCAAAAGCTACTGTGACTTCGCCTGAATCCATTTTCGCTGAAATAGTGATCACCCAAAATGCTGCCGGAGGTACAGTTATCCGTTTGGATTTTGGTCGTGAAACAACAGCGGGAGTTGACGATAAAGAATTGATTGAAAAAATGCGTGTAGCCCGTGAATTGACCTTCCAAACAATTCCTGACGCGATGACCTACATGAATAATATTGGATTCAAATTGCTTTCTTCTTACAATATGACAGTGAATGGCAAGGATGAAGTGCATTTGATCCTCGAGAAGCGCATGGCCCGCAAAGGTGGTCAAAAAGGTGAAGGTGGACCAGAGCGTCCAGGTGCTGGTGCGAAGCCTTCTGGCGACGAGAAAAATCCGGCGCCAACGCCAACTAAACCGAATAAAAAATAATCTTATCCTGTTGGATAAACGAAAGCCGTCTCGAAGAGACGGCTTTTTTTATGTCATTAACTCATTGTTCTGCTGTCATTTCGCTACACAATAAATTTCAAAACCTGACATTCTTTCCTTCTTGTCAGGTTTTTTCGGGGTGGCATATTCATTGACTGTCGGCCCGCGTCAGTAAAATTGAAATTACATTATCATGAGTAAAATAATTGGTATCGACCTGGGAACCACCAACAGTTGTGTAGCTGTAATGGAAGGTAATGAACCGGTTGTGATCGCGAACAGCGAAGGAAAGAGAACTACACCATCTGTAGTCGCTTTTGTGGAAGGTGGAGAACGGAAAGTGGGAGATCCTGCAAAACGTCAGGCCATCACCAATCCTACAAAAACGATCTATTCGATCAAGCGCTTCATGGGAAACAGCTATGATGAGTGTGCCAAAGAGGCTTCTCGCGTACCTTATTCCGTGGTGAAAGGCGATAACAATACACCTCGAGTGAAAATCGACGATCGCGTTTATACTCCTCAAGAAATCTCTGCGATGGTGCTTCAAAAAATGAAGAAAACCGCAGAAGATTATCTGGGACACGAAGTGACTGAAGCGGTGATTACCGTACCTGCATACTTCAACGATGCTCAACGTCAAGCTACCAAAGAAGCCGGTGAAATCGCTGGTTTGAAGGTAAAACGTATTATCAACGAGCCAACTGCTGCGGCTTTGGCTTATGGTCTCGATAAAAAAGCACACGACATGAAAATTGTTGTGTTCGACTGTGGTGGTGGTACTCACGACGTTTCTGTGCTCGAACTGGGCGACGGGGTGTTCGAAGTACTTTCAACCGACGGTGACACGCACCTTGGTGGTGACGACTTCGACCAAGTCATCATCGATTGGCTCGTTCAAGAATTTAAAAACGAAAACGGCAACATCGACTTGACCAAAGATCCAATGGCACTTCAACGCTTGAAAGAAGCGGCGGAAAAGGCCAAGATCGAATTGTCAAGCACAACGTCTACTGAGATCAACTTGCCGTATATCATGCCTGTAGACGGTATTCCAAAGCACTTGGTGCGCTCATTGAGCCGCGCCAAGTTTGAGCAATTGGCTGATAGCCTTGTTCAACGCACGATTGCTCCTTGTGATTCAGCGCTTAAAAAAGCAGGTCTTTCTGTAAAAGATATTCAAGAAGTCATCTTGGTGGGTGGTTCTACCCGTATCCCCGCCATTCAAGAAGCTGTGAAAAAATACTTCGGTAAAGAACCAAGCAAAGGTGTAAATCCTGATGAGGTGGTGGCTATCGGAGCATCTATTCAAGGAGGAGTTTTAACCGGTGAAGTGAAGGATGTATTGCTCCTCGACGTGACGCCGCTTTCGTTGGGTATCGAAACCCTCGGCGGTGTTTTCACCAAATTGATTGATGCGAATACCACCATTCCAACGCAGAAATCGGAAACTTTTTCCACTGCAAGCGATAACCAACCAAGCGTAGAAATCCACGTGTTGCAAGGTGAGCGCGCCATGGCGAAAGACAACCGCACCATCGGTCGATTCCACTTGTCTGATCTTCCTCCTGCACCACGCGGAGTTCCGCAGATCGAAGTCATCTTTGATATTGATGCCAATGGAATCATCAACGTTAGTGCAAAAGACAAAGCGACAGGTAAATTGCAGTCGGTGCGTATCGAAGCTTCCAGTGGTATTTCGAAAGAGGATATTGAAAAAATGAAGCGCGAGGCCGAAGCCAATGCTGAAGCCGATCGCCAAGCGCGTGAGTCTGCCGATGTGGTCAACCAAGCCGATACGCTGATTTTCCAAACAGAGAAAAACTTGAAAGAGTTTGGAGATAAACTACCTGCCGACAAAAAATCGGAAATTGAATCTGCATTGGAAGGCTTGAAAAAAGCGCATGCTGAGAAAGATCTCAACACGATTAAATCTGCCATGGATCATTTGAATCAAGTTTTCCAGGCGGCTAGCCAAGACATGTATAATGCGGCAAACGCTCAAGGTAGTGCTAGTGAACCCGGCAGTGCGAGCAATGCCCAAGATGCGGAAGTAACCGATGTTGACTTTGAAGAAGTGAAAGACGATAAGAAGTAATTCTTAAATCGTTTAAGAGTAATAAATTCCCACTCGTACCCCTAAAATGGGTCTTCGGGTGGGAATTTTTGTGTTTTATGATATGAAAGTTAGATTAGCAGTAGAAACTGCACGAAAATGACTTCTCTTGATTATAGCGTATTGCTCAACCAAGCTCCCTATGGTTTTGCTCATTGTCAATTGGTTAGAAATGAGCAGCAAGAATCGGTTGATTTTGTTGTCCATTCTGCCAATCCCGCTTTTGCGAAGATTACAGGTCTTGCCCACAAAGATGTCGTTGGTAAGAAAGTATCCGATTTTGTCCCCGGGTTTTTCCCCGGTTTTTTGGCTTATCTGAAAACGTGTCATAGTGTATGCAAAGAGGGGAAGATCATTCGTGGCCAATACTATTCAGAAGTGCTGCGTATGTGGTTTGATGTAGAAACGCATCCCGTTTCTGCAGATGAATTTGTCTCGTATTTTCATGATGCCACAGCTTTACACAATGCAGATAATTTGATCGATGGGATTGTTCGATTATTTGACGATATCGTAATCGAATTGGATGAAAATTATGTGTTTCTGACGCTTCGCACAAGCAATCAGGGGCATTTATTTCTTCCCAAAGAACAAGTCATAGGAAAGAGGTTGGAGGAATTGTTTGTGGGAGAATTTGTGCAGATGTTTCAAGATGCATTTCTGCGTGCAAAAGAGAAGGGAAGCGTAGAAAATTTGGAATACAATTCACCCATACCCGAGGATAATCGAACATTTTCGGCGTCCATCCTGAGCTATTACGATGAAAATAAATCACTGAGATTTCTTGTCTCGATAAAGGACATTTCGATACAAAAGAAGAAAGAGCGCGACATTCAATTTCTTCACGATTTCGAAGATATGATGGTCACTTGCACCACTCAACTCATTCAATCAAATGAAGATACCTTTGATCAACAAGTGGAAGCCGTGATCGCTCAAATAGGGGCGCTGGGCGGGGTTGATCGATCGTATGTTTTCTTGTTTACTGAGGATTTAACGGTAATGAATAATACCCACGAATGGTGCAATGAGGAGATTCAGCCGGAAAAAGAGAATCTTCAAGGCATTCCATGTGAATTGTTTCCTCAATGGATGAGCGCTTTTTCGAAAGGGGAGGAAATGTACATTCCCGATGTGGATGCTCTGCCCGATGATTGGGCAGAAACTCGCGAGGTACTTCAACCCCAAGGCATCAAGTCGTTGTTAGCGATGCCGATCAAAGCAAGTGATCAATTGTATGGTTTTGTTGGATTCGATGCTGTGAGAGAATTGGTACAGTGGGATAGTTCTTCGCGTCAGTTGCTTCAGGTAATGGCGGATAATTTGGGATCGGTGATTCAGCGTAATGAACAAAATAAGGCGCTCACCGAAGCCACTATGCAAGCCCGCGAGTTGGCCCGTGAGGCAATGGCCGCTAGTGTGGCCAAGTCAGATTTCTTGGCCAATATGTCGCACGAAATCCGAACGCCTTTGAATGGTGTAATTGGCTTTTCCGAGTTGATTTTGGACACCAAATTGGATGATGTTCAAAAGCTTTATGTCCAAAATGTTCATGATAGCGCCGCTGCGCTCATGGAGTTGATCAATCATGTGCTCGATTTTTCGAAAATTGAAGCCGGTAAATTAGAGCTTGATATCGAATCATCTGATTTAATTGAAATCATCGAAAAGACGTGTGGACTAGTTCGTCATGCGGCCATTATCAAGAATTTGGACTTTGTATTGTCAGTTGCTCCAACCTTGCCGCGTTATGTACATGTGGATGCTGTACGATTGCGCCAAATATTGGTGAATCTGTTGAGCAATGCGGTGAAATTTACCAATGAAGGTAAGGTGATGTTGAAAGTTGGTTTACGCAGCGTCAATGAGCTCAAAGGAACCGCCCAGTTCAGATTCGAAGTGATCGATAGCGGTATAGGTATTAGTGATGAACAGCGCAAGAAATTGTTCAAGGCGTTCACACAAGCAGATGCATCCACTTCGAAGAAATATGGCGGCACTGGATTAGGCCTTGTCATTTCACAGAATTTGTTATCGCTGATGGGCAGCGAAATCGAGTTGGAAAGCACACCCGGTGGTGGAAGTATTTTCGGATTCACTTTAGAGCTGAAAACGGAATTTGTTCCGTCGTTTTCTTCAACACGTGTGGCGGGATTGAATTCGGCATTGATCATTTCTGAAAATCAAGATCTCATTGATAGTCTGACATACTTGCTTTCTTACAAGGGAATTATGGTGCGGACTGTGCGTGAAATTCATGGTGCGGTGACGGCAATCCAAACAGCTAATGCATTTCAATTGGTCATTGTGGATGATGATTTGGGTCTTGGTACAGGCAGGCAGCTACTCAAACGATTAAAGCAATCGCTAGCTTCCATGAATTTGTCGTGTCGCTGTGCTATTCTGTACAGTCAAGAGTCACCGGAATTGCATAGAGAATTGGATGAAATTCAAATTGACCACACATGGCGCATCTCTAAACCGGTCTACCCGACTGATTTTTACACTGCCATCAATGGTTTTGAGAAACCTGCATCGAAAATGGTGGGGGAGTTGGACGAGTCAAAGGCACTATCGGAAAGGACCGATTTTTCCGGTCCTACTTTCATGATTGCAGAGGATAACGGTGTGAACATGCTCCTGACAAGAATTTTAATCAATAAAATTTTTCCTTACGCTACAATTTTAGAAGTGCGCAATGGGCGCGAGGCATTGGATGTGTTAGAATCGGCAAAGCCGCATGTGGTACTCATGGATATTCAAATGCCTGAAATGGATGGGTATGAGGCCACACGCCGCATTCGGGAAAAATATAATTCTAAAGAATTGCCGATTATCGTTTTAACCGCGAATGCCTTGCGAGGAGAGATGGAGCGCTGTATTTCTTATGGCGCAGATGATTACATTACAAAGCCACTGAACCAAGAAAAACTCAAGGAACTCTTGCTTAAGTACGTAAACTAATATTGAGTATGGTTATATTTGGCCACTTTACTAAATAAAACGTACTACTTATGCTTAAAGAATTTAAAGAATTTGCCTTACGAGGTAACCTCGTGGATATGGCAATTGCCTTTGTAATGGGGGGAGCCTTCGGAAAAGTTGTTTCAGCTTTTGTGGAAGGTATGGTGATGCCTTTAGTGGGATTATTGACTTCTGGCAAAGATTTCTCGAAAATGGGATTGGAAATTAAAGCCGGAACCAAAGCGGGGGTTGATGCTACCGGGGCGGTGACAACACCAGCAGTAGAACCCGTAATAGTGAAATATGGCGCCTTTATTACTGTCGTTCTTGATTTTGTTATCGTGGCTTTTGTAATGTTCTTAATTGTGAAATTGATTAATCGCATGAAGCGCCAACAAGCAGAAGCTCCTGCAGCGCCGCCAGCTCCAACGAAAGAAGAAGTACTTCTCGGAGAAATTCGAGATTTGCTGAAGAAATAATATGAAAAGCCCCTCTTTGAAGGGGCTTTTTTTATGCCCGAAAACTATTATCCACTTGAGGTGTTTCACCTATGTTTACGGCCTCATAACTTATGAATAAATCATCATCCATTATCGCCCTCGGTGGGATTGTTGCAGTCACTATATTAAGCATCTTCTTAATTACAGGGCTTCGGTTTGAATATGATTTTGAAGCTTTTTTTCCGCAGCATGATCCTTCAACGGACTTCTACATGGATTTTCGCGAGCGCTTTGAAACAGATAATGATTTTTTCATCATTGTGTTGGAAAATGAGAATGGCATTTTTGATGCACCATTTTTAGCACGAGTCGATTCGTTGGCTGAAAACCTCAAAGGAGTAAACGAAATAGTGGAGGTTCTTTCTCCAACCCAACTCACCGAATTCTCTCGTGATCCATTTATAGGGACTGTTTTTGAACGTCCCTTACTACGTTGGAATGAGCCTGAGTATCTAAATCAGGATTCCTCGCTAATCTATTCTCGCGATGGTTTGGTGGGTATTTTTTTCAGTGAAGATGGGAAGAGTCTCGCGATCAACATGAAACATACTGAGCGCCTTTCAAAAGAAAAATGCGATGTGCTTTCTGACCAAATCACCTCATTGGTTTCTTCCTATCAGTGGGATAAAGCCCATGTGATTGGTCGCGCTCTGGGTCAAAAAGTTTTGGTGGAATTGATGATCAAAGAGTTGACTATTTTCATTAGTTTGAGTCTGCTCATTACTGTTATATTCTTGTTTATTGCATTTCGTTCGGGTTGGGGAATAGTGATTCCAACGCTCGTGGTTCTCATCGCCATTTTGTGGACACTTGGTTTCATGCGCATAATAGGCAAGAACATGGATCTGATGCTCACCATCTTGCCCACCATCATTTTTGTCGTGGGGATGAGTGATAGCGTCCACGTGCTCACGAAGTATATGCAAGAATTGCGCAATGGGCGCGATAAAGTAGATGCTATTCGCTATGCATTTAAGTCAATTCGTCTCGCCACATTTCTGACAGCGCTAACGACTTCTATCGGTTTTTTAACCTTGGTATTGTCGGATATAAAACCTATCTCTGATTTTGGAATTTATACCTCCGTAGGAGTGATGTTGGCTTACGCGCTGACATTTACCATGCTCCCAGCCATTTTGTTTTTAGCTAAGCCCAAAAGACTCTACGAGTTTAGTACGAATGAAGATTTTTGGTCGGCCAAGCTCCAACGTTTGTTCTTGTTTATTCTGCGCAATAAACGCGCTGTTTTTATTACTGGAATCGTCATTCTTGCTACAGGGGTGTTGGGCATTTCCATGATAAAAGTGGATAATGTTATGCTTGAAGATCTGCGTGATGATCACTTGTTGAAACAAGAATTTCGTTTTATCGAAACGCATTATGCGGGCGTTCGACCCTTCGAAATGTCTATTACGATCAATGAAGGAAAACATTGGTATGATGAAGATGTATTGCGCGGAATTGATTCAATTGATGTTTTGTTACATTCACTGTACGTTGATTAAATCGAAGATTATATGTATATTTCTTTATATGACGTTTGTTTTTATCTTAATTTAATTAACATAAATTTTTATATTCACACAAAATAAGATTATTAGTCTTGAACTTTT
>JBMOFW010000113.1:0-9261 GCA_049318685.1 Flavobacteriales bacterium | reverse complement strand
GGGGGTATAGCTCAGCTGGCTAGAGCGCTTGCATGGCATGCAAGAGGTCATCGGTTCGAATCCGATTATCTCCACGAAAAAAAGGTCTCCTCAGAGACCTTTTTGCTTTTCTACCTCACCGCCAATTCCAAAAAATAGATCAGGTTGTGGATGGTATTGGTAAGCCGTCATGTTTTTTGGTACAACCCTTGGAAAGGCCAAACGGCTGCAACCAAATTCAACTTACTTTTGCGCTATGCATCTTTACCGAAGTGTATTTCTTTTCTTTGTTGTGTGTTTGATGAGCCTGAAAAGCTTGTCACAAGTGCCTTTTTCGGGAAAAATTACCGATTATCCTGCACCCGTCAATGGCGTGGTCATTTTAGAATATTGGAAGGGTGAGGGCTGGAAAAAGTTGACGGATGTGCCTTTGGCAGCGGATGGCAGTTTTAAGCAAAATGTACTTTTTCCTCAGTTGGGCCAATACCGCATCCGCTTGAGCACAGCCCCCACCAAATGGGGTGATTTCATTTTGGATCCTAAAAAAATAAGCGCTTCGGGTGTACAATTTACCATTCCGTACGATCAATTGTCCGCGCACCACATTTCCATAGAAGTTAGCCGCGAGGATTCGGCCTACCGCGATTTGATGGATGACTACTATGTGATGATTGAAAAACGCAAACAATTCAAGGAAGACACCTTGAAACGGATGCGCGCTGAACAAGATTTTTTCAATGAATGCCTTCGCGTGAAAACCGCCCACAAAGGCACATTCACAGGGGATATCGTGGCGGCCATGTTCGCTTTTCCGGAGGCGCCGGAGTGGCAAAAGCCATCGCCAAGCATCGACAGCATTGACGTATTTATCATGAAAAATGGATTGAAACAAGCGCCTCTTCATGTGGAAGAGGTGATCAATCATTTTGCTTTGGTGAAAACACTCAATGAATTTTATTATCCATTTCACAAAAGAAAAACTCCGGAACTCTACATAGATGCCGTTTTGCCGCGGTCGATGGGCAACGAAGCCGTGAATGCTTTTGTGTTCAAATTTGTGTTGGATAAAATGATGGACTACAAAAGTGATGCGGGAGTGGAATACCTCATTACGTGGTATGCCATGGATTGTACAGAGAATTCAAACATGACCGAGGCCACACAAAAGCTCATCAAGGCGTTGGAAAATTGCAAGCCCGGCAACAAGATCAGCCCGCTCACTTTGCCCGATTTGAACGGGAAGATGATTTCGATGGAGGAGATTTATAAGAAAAATAAGATCACCATCATCATGTTTTGGCGCGGCGAATGCTCGCATTGCAAAGAGTTTGAGCCGATTTTGGAAGATATTTATGCCCGCTATCATGAAAAAGGCATAGAAGTCTACGCCATCGGTACGGACAACGAAGAAAAGCCTTGGCGCGATCAGGCAACAATCAACGCTTCTCCTTGGCCCAGTGTGTTTTTGGCCAAGAATGCTCGCCAAGGATTCAATGAGAAATACCCCGTTCCCAGTACGCCTACGTTAATGGCGGTGGATCAAAACGGGATCATCCTTCGCCGGTTGATCATGCGAAGTCAGTTGGAAGAGGTGCTGAATGAGCTCCTTAGCCATTGAGGAATAGCGCGATTTTGTTATCTTTGCGCTCCTCAAAAAAATGCTATATGATTAATATTACCCTGCCCGATGGGTCGAAACGACAGGTAGAACAAGGCACTACTGCTATGCAGATTGCCCAGTCTATCAGCGAGGGCCTTGCCCGAAACGTTTTATCAGCTGAAGTCAATGGAGAAATCATTGACGCGACGCGCCCAATCACGCAGGATGCTACGTTGAAATTGTTGACGTGGAATGACGATGCGGGGAAAAGCACCATGTGGCATAGCTCGGCGCACTTGATGGCCGAAGCGTTGGAGGCGTTGTATCCCGGAATCAAACTCGCTATCGGACCGCCCATTGAGAATGGTTTTTACTACGATGTCGATTTCTCAGGACACAATTTTGCGCAAGAGGATTTTGTGAAAGTGGAGAAGAAAATGTTGGAGTTGGCTCGCGAAAAGAATGAATTCAAGCGCCAGGAAGTGTCGAAGGCCGATGCGGTGAAGTATTTTACTGAAAAAGGCGATCCTTACAAATTGGAGTTGATCCAAGATTTGGAAGACGGCAATATCACGTTTTATACACAAGGCAATTTCACAGATTTGTGTCGTGGTCCACATATTCCAAACACCGGATTTATCAAGGCGGCTAAGCTGTTGAATGTAGCCGGTGCCTATTGGAGAGGGGATGAGAAAAACAAAATGCTCACCCGTGTTTATGCCATCACTTTCCCGAAACAAGCCGAACTCGATGAGTATATGGTGCAGTTGGAGGAGGCGCGCAAACGCGACCACCGCAAGCTGGGTAAGGAATTGGGCTTGTTCCACTTTTCACAGAAAGTAGGTTCAGGTTTGCCACTTTGGTTGCCGAAGGGCGCTGATTTGCGCGGTCGTTTGCAAGCATTTTTGCAAACTGCCCAAAAGAAAGCGGGCTATTTGCCGGTAATCACTCCGCATATCGGAAGCAGAGAATTGTATGAAACCAGCGGTCACTGGGCGAAGTACGGTGCGGATAGTTTCCAGCCGATCACGACACCTCAAGAGGGTGAAGTGTACATGCTCAAGCCGATGAACTGCCCGCATCACTGCGAGATTTACAAGTGCGAACCGCGTTCTTACCGCGATTTGCCTTTGCGTTTGGCCGAATTCGGAACAGTATATCGTTACGAGCAAACGGGTGAACTACACGGATTGACGCGTGTGCGTGGGTTTACCCAAGATGATGCGCATATTTTCTGTACCAATGATCAGGTGAAAGAAGAAGTAGCGAAGGTGATCGATTTGGTATTGTATATTTTCAAAACCCTTGATTTTCATGACTTCTTGGCGCAAGTTTCATTGCGTGATCCAGGCAATCCGACCAAGTACATTGGAAGTGATGAAAACTGGGAAAAAGCGGAGCGCGCCATTCAAGAGGTAGCTCAAGAGAAAGGCTTGAAAACCGTGGTAGAATTGGGCGAAGCCGCATTCTACGGACCATAGCTCGACTTTATGGTGCGTGATGCGATTGGCCGCAAATGGCAATTGGGCACCGTTCAGATCGACTACAATTTGCCAGAGCGCTTTGAGTTGGAATACACGGGTGCCGACAACCAAAAGCACCGTCCGGTGATGATTCACCGTGCGCCATTTGGTTCGATGGAACGTTTCGTGGCTATTTTGATCGAGCACTGCGCGGGTCAGTTCCCGTTATGGCTTACTCCTGAGCAGGTTAGGATCCTGCCGGTGAGTGAAAAATACAATGAATATGCAAAGAAAGTATCAAGTGAACTAAATAATTACGATATTCGCGCCCTCGTTGACGAGCGTAACGAGAAAGTGGGCAAGAAAATTCGTGAGGCAGAATTGGAGAAAGTGCCGTATATGCTGGTGGTTGGAGAGGAAGAGCAGGGTTCAAACAGCGTATCTGCCCGTAAAAAAGGCGAAGGTGACCTCGGTTCAATGCCGATTGCGGATTTTGTGAGCCGCGTGAATGACGAAATAAAACAAATGCTGGCCTAAAAAACCAGGGATAGATACCAATACAAACTTAAAAAAGGGAGGCCCCATTATTAAGAAGGAAATGAGAGGTCGTCGGGTGATGGAACCTGAACACCGTATCAATGAGAAGATCACAGCAGCCGAAGTTCGTCTGGTGGGAGACAATATTGAAACAGGCGTTTTTACCAGAGCCGAAGCCCTTCGCATAGCGCAGGAGCAAGAAGTTGACCTCGTAGAAATTTCGTCGAATGCCGTTCCACCGGTATGCCGACTCATCGACTACAAGAAGTTTCTCTATGATCAAAAGAAGAAACAAAAGGAGATGAAGGCCAAACAGGTGAACGTGACCGTTAAGGAGATTCGATTTGGTCCTAACACCGATGAGCATGACTTCGATTTTAAATTGAAACATGCCATCAACTTCCTCAAAGAAGGAAGCAAGGTGAGATCATATGTGTTCTTTAAAGGACGTTCGATTGTATTTAAGGAAAGAGGAGAAATCCTTTTGCTTAAGTTCATTCAAGAATTGGCAGAATATGGGATTCCGGAGCAATTGCCGAAGTTGGAAGGAAAGAAGATGTTTGTGGTGATCAATCCGAAAAAGAAGTAAGGATATTAATTCGTTTAAATTTTATAACAATGCCAAAAGCAAAAACCAAATCCGGTGCGAAGAAGCGTTTCAAGCTCACCGGTAGCGGTAAGATTAAACGTAAAAGTGCGTTCAAGAGACACATTTTGACCAAGAAGGCGACCAAACGGAAACGCCACTTGAGCAATGACACTCTCGTTCACCCTTCAGACGTGAAATCGATCAAGGCCCAGTTGCTTGCCTCCGCTTAATAAATCAACAAAAGCAACGGTAATGTTTAACCCGACCACCGGTAACTAAAAGATCGAATAGACCAAAGTTGTATTCGGCACCGCAGTCAAAAAACACAAAAAAATGCCAAGAGCAAAAAATGCAGTCGCATCAAGAGCCAGAAGAAAGAAAATTTTAAAACTGGCCAAAGGGTATTTCGGTTCTAGAAAGAACGTTTATACCGTAGCGAAAAACTCAGTAGAAAAAGCGTTGACCTACGCGTATGTAGGTCGTAAGCTGAAAAAGCGCGATTTCCGTGCTTTGTGGATTCAACGTATCAACGCCGGTGTGCGTCAACACGATTTGTCTTACTCTCAATTCATGGGTAAGATCCACAAAAGCGGTATCGAGTTGAACCGTAAGGTTCTTGCTGACCTCGCCATGAACCACCCAGAAGCTTTCAAAGCTGTGGTGGACAAAGTGAAATAATTTTCACAGCGACAAAAAGAATACAAACCCTCACCATTGGTGAGGGTTTTTTATTGGACTATACTTAACTTTAGCCTCATTACTAATTTCCCCTTATGCGAAGTGTAGTTGTTTTTTTGATAGGTTGCTTGATGCTCGTGGCTTCTGCGGTTCATGGACAAAATCCATTTAGTAAGTATCCAAGTCCTCCCGCCATTTACTGGTTGAATCAGGAGTATGTTTTGCATCCCAATACCTTTAAAGATAAGATTCTTGTCACGTATATCTGGGATTTGAATGACCCTGTTGCCGTGTCATACGCACAACAACTCGAAGCTTTCGTTTTGACGAATCAACAAATTCAATTGATTTCGATCATCAAAAAAGATAGCACGAAAGCCATCTCGGTGGGTGATTTGAAGAATTTTGCCAACGAATATGGTATCAATCATACCGTGGGTATTACCAATACGCTTGAGCCATTTGCTGCGGATAATGCAGTATTGCCCATGTTGGTCATTCATCGGAATACTGAATACTATTCCCAATTTAATCTGAGTGAATTTGGCCGAATGGAAGAGGTCATGTTGGAGTTGAAAAAATTACTCAAGGAGGGAAGCACTCCGCCTTTTGCCTATTGGCAAATCAAACCGGAAGCGGAGTGGAGTAACTACGCCGATCCGTTGTTGGAGTCGCCATCAGAGACCGTAGTGGATGACGATCATAGTTTTATTTATGTAGCCGAAAACACCAAGAATCGCATTGCGATATACACCCAAGGCGGTGATTTGGTTGATTTCGTAGGAGGCGGAAAAAGTGGTGATGTAAATGCTTCTTTCAGAGCTTCTCGTTTTGGACGTGTAGCTGGAATGGCTTTCGATAGTCGCACCGATCAAGTGTTCTTCGTGGATCAGACCAACAACAAAGTGAAGGCCATTGAAACATCCTCAAAAATTGTGTATGATTTTCAAACAGCAGCGGTGGGTAGCTATTTGCGTCACCCGCTGGATGTGGAGGTACAAGATACCATGTTGCTGGTGTTGGATGCGGCTTCAAAAAGCATTCATCAATATAGCATCGCTCGATTTGCGCATCGTGGAGAAATTGTGCTCAGCGGAGCGTTTCGCTCGGCAAGCGAGTACCCGATCAAGATGGTGATAAAAAACAATGCCCTTCTTGTACTCACTAATTTGGGGCGCATTGTATCGGTAGAAAATCAAGTTGTCTCTGTATTATTCGATCCACCAAGTGCTTCGGAAAGGCCAACAGCTCTAGTTGTTTACAAAAAGAAATTGTATGGATTTATCGCTGGTAAAGGATTGGTGCGCTTCGAAAACACTGGTTTCGAAGTGGTCTCTGATGGCGGAAAACGCAAGTTCGGCGCCATGATGGGATTGGCCACCGGATTTGGAAAAATTCTGATATCGGACACTGGAAACAACCGCATGTACTTGGCGTCAGCGAAAGGGAGAAAAAAAGAAATTGTCGTGAAATACGATATCGAACATGTGATGATGGGGGATGCGATGATCTTCGGTGAACCTGTTTTTTATGATGTAGAAATATATGGTTCAGGAAAAAATATCATTCATCTCAAATTGGATTTGGGTGTCTATAAAATCTATCAAGAAGGACGAAATGAAGTCTTGGCGGATGAAAGAACTGGTATCGTAATGGATGAAGCCGGTGTATCCAACCAAGGTGTCGACATCATTATCACAGAAGCCAACGATGCTTACGCGCAAATGGAATTGTATCTCACCGTCTATGATCCGGCTGATCCGAACATCATCTATTACAAACGCACGATCCTCAACTTCGAGTATGAAGTGATTCCCGGTGAGGCAACGGAGCACGAATATGAGTATACGCCGAAAATTCGTTACTAATGCATTTTCAAAACACGCTCCAAACTTAGAGCTGCCGGCGTGTATTGTGGATTGATGTTGAGTGCCATGCGGTAATCCGATTCGGCTTCTTTGATTTTATCCATGCTTTCGTAACACAGTCCACGATTATAATACGCTTGGAAATATTTTGGAAAACGCTCAATCGCTTTGGTCAGCTGCGTGGCCGATGAATCGTACTGTTGCATGTATTCCAAATAAATAAATCCTTTGTTGAAATAAGCACTCGCGAAATTCGGATCAATTTTCAAAATGGAATCATAGCAAGCAAAAGCTTGTTTGAAATGGCTTTTGTTTTTTAATCCGGTTTCTTGATAACTCATGGCCAAGTTGTACCACGGCTCAACGTAGTTGGGTTTGACTTCAATGGCAGAACGGAAATATTCTTTGGCCAAATCATCTCGGCGAGCATGATGCAGTAGACCGGCTTCGATGTAAGCATCATAATAAGTCGGATCAACTTCGATGGCAGTTTGATACGATGAAAGTGCAAGTGTGGTATCGCCGGTTTCCTTGTACAGACGGCCTTTCAGATAGTAAGCATAGGGCAACGCATTGTTGACTTGCAAGGCCGTATTGATTTGTGAAATAGCAAAACTGTATTGACGGTTGACAATATCCAACGCCGCTTTTTTCAAAAGACAATCTGTATTTTGTGGATCGATGGCGATGCAATGCACATACTCCTTGTACGCATCCTTATCGTTTTGCATTTTGAAATGAATATCCCCTTTCATTAAAAAGATATCGGCTTTCGAACTATCTACAGCGATAGCGCGATCGATGTCTTTGAGTGCTGAATTGAAATCAGAGATGCCTGTGTAATACGCTGCACGTTCGAGGTAATTTGAATAGTTGTTGGGTTCGGCCGTGATTTTATTGTTGAGCACAATAAGAATACTGTCCGGTGAAATAGTCGAGTTAGCGTTGGTAGAATCGGTCGCATTGGAGTTGCAGGATTGGCAAGCCACCAAAGTGCACAGTATAACAAGAGCTGAAAAATACTTCATGTGTCAAAGGTCGGATATTATCGCATAAAAAAGCCCATGATGTGGATAATCATGGGCCAAAAAAAGTGGATTTTTTTACGCGTTAGCGACTGCCTTAGCGGCGATAGCTGCACGCACTTTCGTTTCGATTTCTTCTTGAAGTTCGGGGTTGTCGTCGAGGAGTTGTTTTACTGCATCGCGACCTTGGCCGAGTTTGGTTTCGCCATAGCTAAACCAGCTTCCGCTTTTCTTGATCACGTTGAGGTCAACACCCATGTCGATCATTTCGCCGATTTTGCTGATACCGTGTCCGAAGATGATATCAAACTCCGCTTGGCGGAATGGAGGGGCTACTTTGTTTTTCACGACTTTCACTTTCGCACGGTTACCGATAGCTTGTTCGCCATCTTTGATTTGTTGAGTACGACGGATATCGATACGCACCGAAGCGTAGAATTTGAGGGCGTTACCACCGGTGGTGGTTTCGGGGTTGCCGAACATCACACCGATTTTTTCGCGGAGCTGGTTGATGAAGATACAGCAGCATCCGGTTTTGCTGATGGTTGCCGTGAGTTTGCGAAGGGCTTTCGACATCAATCGGGCTTGCACACCTACATTGGCATCACCCATTTCGCCTTCGATCTCCGCGCGTGGCGTCAACGCCGCTACAGAGTCGATCACGATGAGGTCGATAGCGCCAGAACGGATGAGGTTGTCGGCAATTTCGAGACCTTGTTCACCGTGGTCGGGTTGTGAGATGAGGAGGTTTTCTGTATCCACACCGAGGGCTTCTGCGTAGAATTTATCAAACGCGTGTTCGGCGTCGATGATGGCGCAGATACCGCCGAGTTTTTGTGCTTCGGCGATGGCATGGATAGCCAAGGTGGTTTTACCAGAAGATTCCGGACCGTAAATTTCAACGATACGTCCTTTGGGATAGCCGCCAATACCGAGTGCGAGGTCGATACCAATTGAGCCTGAAGGAATCGCTTCAATTTGCTCTTGCGCATTGTCTCCCAACTTCATTACAGCACCTTTGCCGTAAGTCTTTTCCATTTTGTCCATTGCGAGTTGCAATGCTTTTAGCTTTTCTTTATTGATTTCTGCCATGGCATTAATTGTTTGATGGGTGCAAGGTATGCAGGTGACATTGTAACCTATTTACAAGGTTAAAAAGTTTGCATATTGTTAATTACTTATGATTTGTGGGACGGTAGATGTCTCTAATGACGAGATAGGCAGCCAGGTATATTCCACTGAATATGCTTGCATATATGAGTGGTTTGTTATTCGAGTTGGCTGGCAGATGACCTGTTCCCACGGTCATGAAAGTGATTTGGATTTTGTATGAAATGTACCAACTCAGGGCAAACAGCACCGGTGCAAGCCCGAAGTAGATCATGGTGAATTTCCGTGTAATCATACCACAAATATAGGGCACAGTACGCTCGCTACGGGACGTCTCGCCTTTGGCGAGACTACGGGACGGTCGCTGCGCGACCTACTGGACACTCGCTGCGCTCGTTACGGGTGTCGGGAG
>JBMOFW010000112.1:0-9279 GCA_049318685.1 Flavobacteriales bacterium | reverse complement strand
AAACCCGTAGTGCTGCGCTGAGGCGTGCCATAAACAGCGGTACTTGCCAAGGCTTGTATCTCTACCAATAGGGGGCGCATGCCTTCCATCGTAGCGCAAATAGCTGAACCACTCAGTTGATCGCTCTGCGTATTGATCAAAATATCCGACGGGTTGGCCACTTCTTTTAGACCGCTGCCCTGCATTTCATAAATCCCCAACTCATTGGTACTACCAAAGCGATTCTTTGTGCTCCGTAGTAAACGATAAATATGGTGTCGATCGCCTTCAAATTGAAGAACACAATCAACCATGTGTTCTAAGACCTTTGGTCCGGCTAGCGTCCCTTCTTTTGTAATGTGACCAATTAAGAATACGACCGTATGTGACTCTTTGGCAAACTTCATGAGTTTCGTGGTGCATTCGCGCACTTGAGAAACGCTGCCGGGAGAACTTTCAATGCCCGTACTGACCAATGTTTGAATTGAATCGATGATCAACAAATCAGGCTTGGTTTCTTCGAGGTGTAAAAGGATATTCTCCAACGATGTTTCCATCAACACAAGACATCTTGGATTATCAAACCCCAATCGTTCGACACGCATTTTGATTTGTTCTTCACTTTCTTCGCCACTCACATAAAGCACGCTCATATTGAGTTGTTGCAATGCCAACTGAAGCATCAACGTACTTTTCCCAATGCCTGGTTCACCTCCGAATAATATCAAACTTCCGGCAACAAGTCCACCTCCAAGTACACGATGCAATTCCTGATCGATTACCGGAATACGGTGGTGTAAATCGGATTCCAGTTCAGACACCAATCGTGGCTTGGTTAATTTAGATGTTGACGCTTTGAAAGATGACGATCCCGATGATTTCTCCACCACCTCTTCCACAAACGTATTCCATTCACCGCAAGACGGACACTTACCCACCCATTTGGGACTTTGGGTTCCGCAATTTTGGCAAAAGAATGCTGTTTTTACTTTGCTCATTATTCTCAGGATTGAGTTTGCAAATTAGCATAAAAAAAGCCTTCCAAGAGGAAGGCTTTTTACAGAGTAACAAATATGTTTTATTGCAAGACTGTGAAGTGTCCTGAAATTTCTTTGGTTACACCAAAAGGCAATTCAATAATATAATAATAGGTTCCTGGTGCGATATCCTGTGGTCCCCAATCATTGTTGTAATCATCGCTCGTGTACATTTCTTTACCCCAACGATCATACACACGGAACTTCGTATTTGGATAGTTTTCCAAACCAACTATTTCGAAAGTAGCGTTGTATTGGTCGTTGTTTGGCGTAAACACATTCGGAATTTTCAGCACACAAGCGTTTGCAGCAATCACAAAGTTTGCGGTCAATGTTCCACAAGCATTGCTAGCCGAACCAGTCAACAAAATTGGAGCCGATTGGCAGGCCAATGGAATTTCAGCACTACAAACAGATACTGTTTCATTCGACGGCAAATCCAAACCACCGCAAGAAGAAGTCCATGAATAGCTTGTTGCTCCCGTGGCATTGAGTGAAACATCCTGACATTCGCCTGGGCAAATCAACAATGCTTCAGTGTTGTTCGGGTTAATGGATGGATCTTGTGAAATTACCACGTTCGTGCAACCCTCTGTGTGTGTATCACAGCCGGCGATGTCTGTAACATCATAACAATAGGTGCCAGAAGATGAAACAGTAATATTACCGGTAGTTGCTCCATTATCCCAGCTAATGGTATAACCAGTCGGAACAGTAACACTCAATGTCACTTCATCATCATCACACTCTAGAATATTCAAAGGAAGTCCGGTTACGGTAGCAGCAGGTACCAATGTGACATCTGCACAAACTTCAGTTGAAGCATCACATTCATTGGATACCACAACGCAGTATTCGCCGCTGGCGGTAACAACAAGTGTTGAACCAGAAGCTGTACCTGGCGACCAGTCGTAATCTAAGTTCGCATTATCCTGAGCAGTAGCTACGGGATCAAGAGTAACATTTCCGTCATCACACAAGAACTGATCAGACAAAGTCACTGTTGGGACATCTGGTTGATGCTCTACAATAAAATCTTCGCTATCCGAACCGCAACCATTTGTAATCGTTGCTACTACCGTTGTATTCACATAACCGGTATAGGGTCCGGCGACAGCGCTCAACTCATCAGAAGCCACATTGATTCCTGTTCCTGTCCATGTGATGTCACCTGTTCCGCCGATGTCTGTAACATCGATGGCCACATTGCTCGTTTGATTATCACATAGCAACACATCCAGTCCTGGCGCCATTGTCAATGAAGGAGCTTCTGTATACTCCAATTCGTAGCAGTGATCAAGATTACACTCCGGATCACTAAAGCAAAGTGTGTACAATCCATAATCGCCAGGTGTGAATACGTTAGGTGACTCCACACCTCCAGAAATTGGATTGTATTGAGTTGTTGTCGACAACGACCAGCCTGCAGGACCTGTAACGGTCCAAGTACCATTCAATGGTTGTGCGCTGCATTCAGAAATTTCAGAGTAAACAGGACCCGCGGTCAATCCTTGTCCGCTTTGATAAGGTGTACCACCGCAATTAATAACCCAAAAACTATTGTTGGCATCTCCCAAACCACTCGAAACATAACTAATATCGATTTGATCATCGAGTGTAATAGGTGCATTATTCACGGTAAACGTGCTCGAACCAGTCATGAGATATGTATCTGAAGTACCATCAGTGTGTGTAATGGTCACACTCAAATACGACCCTTGCCATCCGTTTGCCGAAGTACTCAAGCAGTAAACAATAAGACTTCCTTCAGCAGGATTGCTGAAACCACCAATAAATTCGACCGGTTCCAAACCATCGCAGTATGCTCCGCTGTTTTCTTCGTTGGTCTCATCGATAAACGATTGCACTTGAACAATCTCTTGAATATTGAACCCTTCACATCCAAATTCATCTTCTACGATCACCTGATAGTATCCGGGATATGTTCCACTTGCTTGGAAACATTGTTGGTTGGTAGCAGTACCAGCAGGAATAGTTCCTTCGTAGCCTGGGTAAACCATCCAAGAATAACTTTCCCACTCTTCTGCCAAACAAACTTCAGCAGAAATACCTGGACAAACTTCCAAAGGTTCGTTGCCATTTGCGAAATCGGGAATGAAGTAATCAGAAGCCTCAATCACCACGGTCGCTGTGGACGCACATGTTCCAGTATACCCAGTTACGGTGACGTTTCCTCCTTGTTCAACCAAGCAATCTTGTGTATCGCATCCGCTGCTCCAAGAGTAGGAGTCAAATCCACCAGTAGCAGAGAGGAGGGTTTCTCCACCAGCACAGATAGAAAGATCACCCGAAATATTGATTGCCGGTGGCACAATATCTTGAACGACAAAAATGAATGTCAATGTAGTCGCCGCTGCGGGAGAACCGCTATCCGTTGCGGTAATGGTCACAGTATTGTTACCAATATTCGAAGCAGAAGCCGTGAATGAAGCGGTAAGCGTAGCCGTGTTGCCACTCGTGGCAGATGAAGTCAACCCTGTGCCTGTTTGCGAAGTGGTAATGGTAGTGGTTTGACCTGTTTCAGGACTTAAAAACTGCATCCCGAGATCATAAATATCACCTTGGCAAAGGAATATTGTATCACATGGTGCACTTACCGTTCCCATTGGTGGAATGTTTGCGCTTGTCACACAGGTATTGAAGTTAAAGACTTTATTGTCCAACCAATCTATGCCGTCTTGTTGAGCTGAGGCTTGACCGTAAGGACCATTGTATACATTACTATTCAGATTAAAACGACCAAATTGAACGTGATTTGTTCCTGCAACGCGGTCGGCACCGACTTGAGCAGGAGTTGGTCCATTAAATCCACCTGAACCGCCAACATCACCATGTGCCCAATCCATGTCTTGATAACAAAGTTGAACATTATTGCCGCCGGGAATAATTCCGGAATTATCCGCTGTAATAACGATTTGGAAGGTATTTGTCAAATTTCCGTGATTCGCATAGTAGCCAACATCAATGAAATTCAAATAAAAAGCTTCATCGGTGATTTTATATTTTACCTCACCTGTTTGACGAAAATCCGCGTCCGCCCAAAAACCACAGATGTGGTCATATTGCGGCTCACCAGTTACGGTTGGAGTCGGAAATTCAGAAGGTGTCCAGTCAAAATAGCCTGTAGTACCAAAAACTATTGTTCCTTTTGATGTAATCACCACTTGATCGAAGTCTTGACCGAAAAAGCAAAAGTCGAAAGGAAGATTCAAAGGACCGATCCAACAGTCAACACCAGGTCCTCCTCCGGCACAGTTAGGCCAATCATTGGGATCGGTGGTGGTGTAGGTGTTATCGGGCTCCACCCAACAATTGCAATCATCACCCGTCATACTCTTTTGAGTCGCGGCTTGCTGTGCTTTTCCTAAATTTATTTTACCCTTATTTTCTTTATAAATATCACGAACACGCTGATCATTATAACGCGGATCTGTGCGAAACAATTCCCAATCTGCTTTACTCATGTACAATAGTCGATCGTATTGATAGAGTTCCTCTTCAGAAAGTTCAGGCGAATATTTCCAGGTATTTTCACGGAATGAATGACCAAGATTGATTGGGGCCTTTTCAGTCGTGTTTTGCGCCTGAAGTTGGGCCACGATAGCAACTAAAGAAATTATGAGTAAAAATTTTCTCATTTTGAGATTAATAAAAGGTTAGAGCTATGACTTTTTCAAAAAAACGAGCACAAATATAGCGAAGGTCACTCGTGGAACAATTGAATCGTTCCTTTATTCGTATGGCTATTATTACCTCCATCTATTGCAATCACAACATACGAATAGACACCAGCAGAACACAGTTCTTGCTTCATATTATAACCATTCCAAGTAAAGACATTCTTGGATTCATAAACCACATTGCCTTGTTTGTCTTGAATAACTACATACGTCAGGGACTTTTCATGCTCAATGGCTTCAGTAAAGTCTATAGCGTCATTTTTGCCACTGTTGCCAGGTGTAATTGCAGTCGGAATTTTAAAAATAACGGGTCTATAAACCTGAATACTTTCAGATTCAGTGGTTATTTGTCCATCATAACCTGTTGCTGTCAAGGTAATGGTGTAAGTTCCCTCCTTTTCAAAAACATGGGCCAAACTCATTTCTGCGGATTCCGAGCCATCTGAAACACTCCACTTAAAGGATTGTGCTTTATCTGTTTTTGGAAAAAAGAAATATCTTAAATCCTCCGCGTCTACGCATCTTGTGTGAAATCCTGCAGAAAGTGGCTCGGCATTTTGATTCGTATTCATCTCGCTCAGTTCATGTATACGATCAATGTCTTTTGAAGCTGGGTCAGTTGCATTATTCGATTCCTTCTGGTTTTCAGAATGAATAGATGCCTCATTTTCTATTCTTTGGTCTTCGGAATAAGGGACAATGTCATCGCTTGGAGAAATGACTAATTCTTCATATGTCGCCGTTTCGACTATTGATGGTATTTCGTTCAAGGATCTTGCGGTGGTATCCGTTTGAATGGCCCCCGAATTTTGATTCATTTGACTTTTTGAATCAATTGATTTATTGGTTGCTTTAACCTCTGATGATTTTTGCGTATTGATCACAGCAACCAAAACTACTCCGGTGATAACTGCAGCGGTTGTTAGCCCGATGATCAATTTAGATGTCCAAAAACCAGATTTTACTGTAGCGGCCTTCGCAGCACCACTCATTTGATGCTGAACACCATTCCAAACATCAGCAGAAACGGGACTTTCCAGCCCATTCAGCTTATCGTTTAAAATTCGAAATAATTCTTTATCCGTGTTTGTCACGTCCTATACTTTTTTTTCTAAGCCCTTCTTCAGCCACTCCTTCGACTTCAAAAACTGAGTCTTAGAGGTGTTTTCCGAAATGCCCAACATTTCACCAATTTCCTTATGTCCGTAGCCTTCGATAGCAAACAGGTTAAAAACTGTTTTATATCCTTGAGGCATTTGTTCAATCAAAGCCAATACATCATCCGCTTTCATTTTTTCTAGCCCACTTAGATCACCACTGTCTAATTCTTCACTTTCTGTGATGTCTATTGTATCTCTCCACTTCTTTTGCGCTCGGATGTGTGTCAATGCGGTGTTTACTATTACCGTTCGAATCCATCCACCAAGCGGCCCGCTTCCTTGCCATTGATGCAATCGCTCAAAGACCTTCACAAAACCATCTTGCAGCACATCTTTTGCCTCTTCACGATCACTTATGTAGCGTCTGCACACAGTCATCATCTTGCCTGCGTAGAGGTCAAAAAGGGCCTTTTGGGCCTCTTTCTTTCCTTGTAAACATCCTTGTGCAAGTTCCTGATCTGTCATACCGCATTATTACTCTGATGAATTCGGCCTATAAAAAGTTGCCCCGTTTTCGAATTTTTCAGAAAACGGGGCAAGATATTTTTATTAAAAAGTGGAGTTAGCGGATAACAGTGACGTAGCCTTCCCTGACTTCAAATGTGCCATCACTTAATCGTTTCGCCTCAATACGCCACATAAACGTATCAATTTGAGAATAGTATGTTCCATTATTCACATTGCCCGTCCATGCTTGATCAGGATTGGTGGTCGTGAAAATCAGGTTTCCCCATCGGTCATAAATCCACAACGTATAAGCTGTTGGATCTACGCCGGTGACTACCGGCAGCCAAACTTCGTTTCGACCATCTTGATCAGGTGTAAAGGCATTTGGCGCAAAAATTTGGAAAATGGACTCAATCACAATATCATGGCAAACAGTATCACGACATCCAAATTCCGTTTCAGACATCAAGCATACAGGATAAACCGCCAAATCAATACGCGGGAATTCAAAGGCGGGATTCACTTCTTGAGACGAACCTAAGGTGCTAAATTCCCATTCGTAAGTGCTTCCTCCTAATGTCTGATTGATAAATTGAACGGCAGGTTCGAGCACGGTTACACTCGTAGGTTCCCATTCAAATTCAATTTCTGGATAACCATGAATAATGATTGGTGTGTCCAAACTATCCACATCTGAACATCCATCTGCAGATGTCACAATCAAGCTCGGCGTGAATTCGCCCAACTGAGCATACGTATACGTTACTGTTCCGCACACCGGAAGATTAATTCCATTGCCTAAATTCCAAACACAGTTGTCAATCAATGCTGGGTCTGTCGTATTTTCAAATGTCACTACCAATGGATAGCACCCTTCTATTGTATCTACAGTGAAAGTCACTTCAGGAGTTTGGAATACTGTTACATCCAAATAGTCATATGCCGGTGGATTGCAACCATCGGAGGCATAGGCATAGTACTGCACCGTTGCATCAGGACACACCGTAAAATCAGGTCCGGTAGCAAATGGCGTTGTGGTGATGTCATTGGGTGACTCAAACCACTCTACCGTTACACTTCCATTTCCTCCATTCACATCTGCTGTCAAGTCAATACACTCACTATCGCAAATGGTTATCGCATCTATTCCGTCCATGATCGACATGGTAATTGGTGGATTGAGGAAAGCGGAAACACTTAAGGTATCACTAAAACACCCAGGAGCTCCTAAATCCTCCGCATAAAAATACAACGTGGTGTCTTGATCCAAAATCAAATTGAACGGACTATTGATACCGATTTCACAATTGATATCCTCACAGTTGTGCCAGTGAATCGTAAAGTTGCCACTACCACCAGCCGTTGATACCGTGAACGGAACGCTCGCTTCAAAACAGAAAGGTGTTGTGAAAACCGTAGGTGTCACAATAATTTGAGGATTCACCGAATTGACCACAATAGCTGTATCTGATATACATCCCAAGGCGTCTGTCACCAGTACATTGAATGGTCCGGCACTAATATTCGGAAATACGCCTGTAGCATTCGTTAATATTTGCGGTCCTGTAACATTGTAGGTCACGGCCAAATTATCAATGACATCGATCTGACCGGTTGGTTCGCCATAACACGCAGGTGGTGTGATTACCACAGCGTCTATATAATTATATGGCAACGGATTCATCGTTACACTTCCAATGAACACACAATTTTCTGCATCCGTTACAGTGTAATCATATACCCCAGCGCATAACTCTTCTTCCAGATAATCATTCATATCTGGATTTGGAGAAGCCCAATCGAGCACATAGCCACCAAAGCTTCCAGATGGCGTCAATTCAATTGAACCATCACATACTCCAAAACAAATGTTTGGAGGAAAAACTTCATTTACCAAGAGTTCGGTTCCCACTTCAATTTCAATGGTGGCGTCACTTTGACAACCATTGGCATCCGTACCGGTAACCGTGAAAGTCTCTGTCACCAAAGGTTGAACATTCATTGGATTGGTGTTTACCGGATCCAAGAGCGATGCTGAAGCCACCCACGCATATGTAGCTGCGCCTGAGGCAGTGAGTTCCGCTGGACTGTTATAACAAATTACATCATCATCAGCAACAATAGATACGGTTGGAAGGGCATTCACAGTCAGCACCATGTCATCCGTTGCCGGGCAATACGCATTGAACGCTGTAACCTCTAATGTAAACGTGCCCGAAAATGGAGAGTTCGCTGTAGGTTGCGCAATTGTCAAATCGTCTAGAATACCGGTAGGATCTACCCAGTCATAAGTTTGACCAACTACTGTAGGTGTTCCTATCACAATATCGGAGCCTACACATACCTCCAAGTCTGCTCCAGCATTAACAATAGGCGTTGAGATTTCATCGACAATAATACAATCCAAAGGCTGAGAAGAACATCCAGTTGCGTCTGTTACTTGATCTATGCAATACGTATTTGCAATCGCAATTGTTTGCGTGTGTGTGGTTGTTGCTTCCGTCCAAGTCGGGGTTGCTGCACCATTAATGAAAATATCAAAAGGTCCAGTTCCAGTTAATGATAGTTCAACATCTACGGAAGTACCTTGACAGAAAGAAGTATCTGTTGTAACCCATGCAGCCGTTGGCAATGATAAGATATCTAAGTTGGCTAATGGAGAATCAACGTTATTCGTGCAACCCGTAAAATCTGTTATTGTAGTCACATAATAATCGCCTTCATCACATGCTGAATAGGTATAACTTGCCGTAGCGGAATTGATAGGATTGGCTGGGTCGGCGCCATTTGGACCGATTACCCCAAAATTCCAGGGGGCCTGACCTGTGAGGGTCAGGATAAAATCATGACAATCTCCAGTGCACGCTGTTGCATTCGCACTAAATGTCGCTGTAGGCAAAGCGTTTACGATAAGAACGGAAACATTCGAAGCGGCAGCGCTTATGCACCCATTTG
>JBMOFW010000111.1:0-9299 GCA_049318685.1 Flavobacteriales bacterium | reverse complement strand
ACACCATTTTCGATATGAATAAGAATGGAATCGCTCATGGTTGTTTTTTTTCAAGATTATAAAATTCTTTTCTTCCAAGAAAGAAACGAAGCAGAAGTTGGAGGATCAAGAAACCGAATGCGGATTTGACTGCCGCTCCGGGCATCACAACGACCAAATCATCCCACCAATTTTCAGGTCTGAATTTTTGAAGCCAAAAGCCGCCTAAAGCCAAGATCACAAGATGGCCAATAAACCAAGTCATAATGTGTAAGAAAGGATTTCTTTTCGTGTTTAATTCGGCAATGAATCCAGTGACGAGTGCACCGGCCAAAAAACCAAAATAAAAACCAATGGAAGGAGCGCTTATTTGATCGTACCCACCAACATGGCCTGCGAATACAGGCAATCCGGCCATTCCGAGTAGGATGTACATAAGTGCATTTAAACCACCAATTTGCCAACCAAATGCAATAGCAAAAAGCAGAATGAAAAGTGTTTGCAAGGTTATTGGTAAAAAGCCGGAAAGGTGAACCGCAAATGGCCCAAGGGCACAAGTGAAAATCAATGAAATCATCAACTTGATGATGAAGTCATACTGTGGCGAGAAGCGAATGTATTCGTTTAACATAATGCTTAGTGACGATAAATAAGAATTTGACCAGCTTCGAATTCGATGGTATTGTTTTCACGATTCACATCGGCCATCCATCCAAATGGATCAATTTCTATGGAAGCAATTTCAGATGGAGAAAAAGGTAAATCAAGCGTATAAGTTGGTGCTACCCATTTCCAATCGGGCAATACGTTCCATTCTCCGGTATAATCACCTTTGGTTTTCGCACCGCGCATCAAATCCAACGGAATGGTATACATGATTTTTTTGCCAGAAGTCAAGATCACTTCTACATCCACAGGCATAGGCATCAATCCTTCACGTTTTAATGTTACGGTCGTGTTCTTGGTTGTCGCCGTTACAGCGGGAATACCATAGTCAATAGTTTTGGTTGTATTGACAAAATATTCGTTGTACCAATCGAGCACCATACCTGATTGCAATTCCATTACGTGAATAAAATCAGTGGCATCAGGATGTTTGAATTTCCACATGTCGAAGTATTTCAACAAACCTTTTTCTAAGTTTTCTTTACCGATGATATAGCCCAATTGAGCGAGGTAAACTTCACCTTTGGAATAGGATGCCGTGCCGTAAGCATAGTTCGTGATATAATGGTCGGCGTGCGTGTCGAGGGCTTCTTCTTTGCCATCATTGACAATACTCAAATAGCCGTCATACGCGTCGCTATGATCACCAGGGATTCGATTAGCATAAAGGGAATTGAATGCTTCTGCACTGGCATAGCTCGTGAATCCTTCGTCCATCCAAGGATACAAGGCTTCGTTTGTTGCAAGTACACCTTGATACCAGCTATGCGCAGCTTCGTGAAGCACTACACCGACGAAACTTGGCGTTTTGCGATTGCCCGTGATTAATGTGGCCATAGGATATTCCATGCCACCGTCTCCACCTTGAATGATGGTGTATTGTGCGTATGGATATTTTCCAAAATGATCGCTGAGGTATTGAAATCCTTTTACGACGAGATCTTGCCCGTCTTCCCAAGCTTTACCATAAACGGGATCATTCTGATATAAGAAATGAAGCATAGGTCCATTCTCGAGTTGAACGGAGGTGTGCTTGTAATCTGGATCGGCGGCCCAAGCAAAGTCATGAACATTTTCTGCCTTGAATTTCCAAATCAATTTGTCGCCAGAAGGCGTTTTCACTTTTTGATTGCCTTCATATCCTTTGCCCACTTCTGAAGGATTTTGAAGAATTCCGGTACCACCAATGGTGTATTTTTTATCCATGGTGATATTTACCTCGAAATTGCCCCATATGCCATAGAACTCACGCCCGATGTATGGATTTGGATGCCATCCTGCACGATCATATTCGCACAATTTGGGATACCATTGGGTCATACTATAATCAATGCCCTCACTGCTGTTTCTCCCTGAACGTCGAATTTGAATAGGAACTTGTGCGTTGTATTCAAGTTCAATAATCGCTTTACCACCGGCAATAATGGGCGCGTTTAAGTTCACTTCAAGAATGGTTTCATTTTCTAAAAATGACTGAGTTTTGCCATTCACTTTTAAAGAGGTCACATGTAAGAAACCGATTTCTTCCGGTTTGAGTTTTGAAATGCGATCGGCTACGCGTGGATCTGGATCGTTGATTTCAAGAGAACGAATGTCCATGGCACTGCCAGGCTGAAATGCGTTGAAATAAAGATGAAAAAACAACTGATTGAGCGCATCGGGAGAATTATTTACATAATTGATTGTGGAAGTGCCTTTGTATTGGTGATTGGTGTGATCAAATACAATGTCCATTTTGTAATCTGCTTTCTGCTGCCAGTATTGGGCAGTAGAAATCAAAGAGTAAAAGAAGAATGCTATAAAAAGAAGTACCGTATTTTTCATGGGGTTCTGCTATATTTGAGCGAAGGTACACTATGCCGTTCGAATCATGAAACCAATTGCTCTCCTTTTCGCTTTTAGTCTAGTCTTTTTTGCAGGATGTAAAGAAGATTCGGATGATATTGTGGTGTCTGAAACGGGAATTGTGAAGGTCAATGTCTCCAATATGGTGGATGGCGCTTCCATTGTTCAAAATAATTTTCAATATGAAAACGCTCTGAGTGAAACGTATTCAATCAATTTATTGAAATATTATTTGTCCAATGCAGTGCTTGTTGATGATCAAGGTACAGTCATTCCCTTTTCGAATTATACGTTGATAGATGGGTTGAATACTTCGGATAATTTTTTCTCCGCGTGTATACCAAATGGTCACTACGTACAGCTCAAATGCTATGTTGGCGTGAATCACCAGAATAATCACTCGGGAGATCAAGAAGGCGATTTGGACCCTATCAATGGCATGCTTTGGACGTGGAGCACGGGGTATATATTTTTTAAGCACGAAGGACAGTTCATAGATAGTGCAGGGAATACGCAAGAATTGTTGTACCATTTTGGAACAGATGCGGCGTATACAGAGTTTGTATTGCCTTTGGATTTGACCGTTTCGGGAAATACCAAAACCGTGCAATTGCAATTTGATTTGAGCTCATTGTATAATGCCACACATCAAGTAGGCTTTGAAAATAGTAATTTTCATCAGAGTATTTCAGTGGATGATGAACTTTGGCTCGAACAGTTGAGGGATAATTTCCCCGATGCTTTTAGTATCACCTCAATACAGTAAACAGGTGAAAAGAACAGGATACATACAAATCATTGTGCTGTGCTGTGCATTGTTTGTGGCGTGTACAAAAGAAGATGCCATTGAGGAACAAATAAACGTGAGCACGACCACGCCATATCCATTAGTAGTACCGGCTTCTCTTCCTGCTATGCCCATTCCGGCAGACAATCCTTTGACCGTAGAAGGTGTGGCATTGGGAAAGAAATTGTTTTATGATCCCATATTATCGGGTAACAATGCCAAGTCTTGCGGGGGATGTCATCGACCAGATTATGCCTTTACGGATTTTTTAAGTTTATCTATCGGAGTAGGAGGGCAATTCGGCACCCGCAATTCTATGCCAATAATGAACTTAGCTTGGCAGCCACAATTTTTTTGGGATGGAGGAGCCGCTGATTTGGAAAGTCAGGTGGTTGGTCCTATTCAAAATCCATTCGAAATGCATCAGTGGTTGCCAGGCTTGATAATAGAATTGACGGATCACGAAGAATACCCGCAATTGTTTAAAGCGGCATTTGGTAGCGATTCGATTACTGTGCCTCGATTGATGAAAGCGATTGCACAGTTTGAACGCACGTTGATTAGCGGTAATTCGCGCTATGATCGATACGTGCAAGGTCAAGAGCCATTTACGCCACAAGAGATTTTAGGCATGGAATTGTTTTCAGATATGAGTAAAGGAGATTGCAATCATTGCCATACTTTGGGTTCGACTTTTTCTGATTTTGCATATCGAAACACCGGATTGGATTCTATACCGGTAGATGAAGGAAGATATCTGATCACGCTGAATGCATCAGATCGCGGAAAATTCAAGACACCGAGCTTAAGAAATATTGCGCAAACCGCTCCGTACATGCATGACGGAAGATTCCTGACATTGATGGAATGTGTAGAACATTACAACACGGGATTTCATTACGCGGAGAATTTGGATGCGAATTTGGAGTTTGCTCAAAAAGGCCGAATGACACAATCGGAAATGGAAGCCATCGTGGCATTCTTACTCACCCTCACCGACGACGAATTCCTCACCAACCCCGCCCATCGCCCGTAGCGAGCGCAGCGAGCGTCCCCATAGGGCGCGCAGCGCCTGTCCCGAAGCAAGCCCGAAGGGCGCGTTTCCTCCTCCTGTAAGGCGCGCAGCGCCCGTCCCGCAGCAAGCCCGAAGGGCGCGCGTCCTGCAGACCCCGCAGGGGTCGTCCTGTAGCGAGCGCAGCGAGCGTCCTGTCTACCAGATGTGGCCCTCGGCGTCCATCCAAAGCCCTTTTAATTTGAGCGCCTGCTCCAATACATCACGTACACACCCTTCGCCACCATTATAAGGCGAAACATACAAACTGACTTCTTTGATTTCAGGAATGGCATCTGCGGGGCAAGCCGCCAAGCCAACTTCTTTCATTATGCGATGATCAGGAACATCATCGCCCATGTAACATACCTTATCCGCAGTAACGCCGAAGGTTTGCATAACTCGCTTGTAAATCGGATATTTTTCAGAAGAACCTAAGTTAATTTCTTTCACCCCGAGCATCTCGAAGCGCTTGCGCACAGCTTCGTTTCGTCCTCCTGAAATAATGGCGATGTTGATGCCTTTTTTTACAGCCAATTGAACAGCATATCCATCACGCACATTGGCTGTGCGCATCTGCTCTCCATCAGGCAACAAATAGACGATGTTATTGGTAAAAATACCATCCACATCGAAAATGAAAAGTTCAGTTTCTTGGAGGCGCTGCTTATAGTTGATCGTGGCCATATTTTTTTAAAATACTTTTTGTAATGGATTGATAAATCGCTAGTGATTCCGGATCGCTCGCTAAAAGATGTTTATGTTTTTCGATAGTGCCCAGATCTCCTCTCCGCGCTGGCCCTGTTTGAATTTCAAAGGGATTCATCGTTTTTATCTTGCGCGTTTCTTCTTCAATAATCGGAAGAAGAACATCAAAGGAGACAGAGGTAGTCGCCAAAATCTCATTGGCGATTTGATACAAATGATTAGAGAAATTATTGGTAATTACAGCACTCAAATGAACTTTTAGGCGCTGTGCATCATCGATTACATAAATCGTTGACGAAATCGAACCGAGGAGATGCTTTAAATAAGACGTGTCTTTTTCTGTTGAGGCCTGAATAAAAAAGGGAATATTTTGATATTGCGTTTCCTGATTTTTCTTGAGTGATTGCAGTGTCCAAAGCACTCCTCTGCGTTCTTGTACAAGGGCGGTTACGGCTACAGTTCCTGATGTATGCACTACCAATCCGGGCCAAGCAAATTGATGTGAAACCGGACCTATCTGGTCATCATTTACAGCGAGTATGGTCAGGTCGACTTTTTCAGGAATGTCTGCAGTGTCAATAATACAGTGGCCAAGGATATCATCTCTAAAATCATGGAGAGCAGATGCGTTTCGTGCATACACCCAAACCTCGCATGAAGTAAGCGAAGTCAACATTTTGGAAAAATGCCAAGCAACATTTCCGGAGCCGACTATAAGTATCCTTTGAAAAGACATTGCCGCGAAGTTAGAAAAGTAGCACCGAATGCCCTAATTTTGACCTATGAAGAAGATTTTACTTGTATTAGCTGTGGCTTTTTCGAGTGCTGTGTCGTTCGCACAACAAGATCCGAATAAACCTTTTAGTTTGGACGAAGTTTTCGTGGATCAAGAACCATATTATGAATTCTCGGAAATGCTGCCGACTTTCAAATTTGGAGCAGATAGTCTCAATCGGTTGATCGCGAAGACTGTCGAATACCCTGAAGTGGATCGCCAAATGGGAATCGAGGGCACCGTCATGGTTTCGTTTGTCATCGAGACTGATGGACACATTACGGATATTGCCATCAAAAAGGGGGTTACACTGGCCATGAATACAGAGGCAGTGCGGGCCGTGATGAAGACGGATGGGATGTGGAATCCTGGAACGATAGACGATGCTCCTGTGCGCGTCATGATGATTCTACCGGTCAAATTTTATTTAGGAGGCGACAACGCGGCAAAATTTATTAAAACGGATGCCTTATTGCCTGTTTATGAAGCAGGAATAAATGCTTTTTACAATGAAATTGAAAAGAATTTGATTTACCCCGAAGACGCTAAAAAGAATAAAATCATCGGGCGTGTTCGAATCAAATGCCAAATTGATGAAAATGGTAAATTGAGCCAGCCGGAGCTCTTGGACTACATTTATCCAACTATTGATCAAGAAGCACTTCGCATTGTGACCCTATTCAGCGGTAAATTTTTACCTACTAAAATGAATGGTCAACCGGTACGCGAAGTCATCGTACCCATCGACTTTACGCTAAAAAAATGGAGTCCGAAAAAAGACACGCTGTTAGATTTGGCAACAAAAGATGAGAACAATGGTGATTATTGGAGCGCCTATAATCATTATTTGCAATTGTATTGGCTCGACTCAGGAAATGGCGATGCCGCGGCCGGAATTCGCACCTGCAAGACCAAGCTCAATCTATAATCCTACCCCGAGATGATTGAAGTAATGACCCCCCAGCATTGGAAAGACTATGAATTGTTGGATTGTGGGGATTTTGAAAAACTTGAGCGATTTGGTGACTACATCACCATTCGCCCTGAACCTCAAGCGGTTTGGCCAAAAGTATGGTCGGATGCAGAGTGGAAGAAAATGGCACATATTCGTTTTGTACCTAAAGGAAGCAATAGTGGAGATTGGACCAAGATGAAGAAAATGCCTGATCAATGGCAGATCAAATACCAATTGCCCAACAAGAGTGATATCGTTTTTCGACTTGGCTTGACTTCATTCAAACACGTGGGCATTTTCCCCGAACAAGCGGCCAATTGGGATTTTATCGTTGAATCGGTGCAGTCGTTCAAAGAAGATAAACCAAAAGTGCTGAATTTATTCGCTTATACCGGTGGCGCATCACTGGCTGCCGCCGCAGCGGGTGCAGAAGTCACGCACGTGGATAGTATAAAACAGGTGGTGACCTGGGCCAACGAGAATATGCAACTTAGCGAATTGAAAGATATTCGTTGGATGGTTGAAGATGCATTGAAATTTGCTCAACGCGAAGAGCGCCGCGGTAATCATTATCAAGGAATCATATTGGATCCACCTGCATTTGGTCATGGTCCAAAAGGGGAGAAGTGGAAACTTGAGGATAACATCGCTGAAATGATGAAAAATGTCCTTCGTATTCTCGACCCAAAGCAGCATTTTTTAATATTAAATGCTTATAGCCTCGGACTTTCTGCATTAGTCATTGAAAATCTACTGAAAGAATTTGCCGGGAAAGATTTGCGCATTGGCGAGCTCTACTTACAAGCCAAAAGTGGTGTTAAATTGCCCTTGGGCGTTTATGGACGATATTGCAGAAAATGAACCCGGATCTAATTCATCAATTACGCCGTCTCAAACCTCAATTGGAGTCCAAATGGGGTGTTGACCGCATCGGCTTCTTTGATTGTTATATTGATCATCACCATCACGCAGATTGCGAGCTAAATATTCTAGTTGAGCTTTCAAAACCTTTGGGATGGGAGTTTTTTGCACTCAAAGAGTGGCTGGAAAGTAAACTCGCTATGCGTATAGATATTTGCACTCCCAACGCACTCAAGCCTGCTTTAAAAGAGGAAATATTGGATCAAACCATTTTCGTATGATCCGAGCAAATCGACGATATGATTTCTATCTCGTGGATATGCAACTCTCCATGGAGAAAATTTTGAGATACACTGAAGGCATTTCTTTCAATGATTTCACGAGCAATTCGCTCATTCGTGATGCCGTTATTCGCAACTTTGAAATCATTGGTGAATCAGTGAAACATGTGCCTTTCAAATTTCAAAAGAAGCATAAAAATTTGCCTTGGTCGCATATGTTAGCATTGCGCAATTTTATTGTGCATGAATATTTCGATATAGATGACGACATTTTGTGGAGCATAATTCAACATGATCTACAAAATAATTTAAACACCATGAAACGAATAATACAACAAGCTTAGATGAAGTTCGTCTTAACTCCTATCTATTTCATTGTCGCAATGCTGGTTTTCACCGCCTGCGATGATGCACAAAAGCCAAGCAATGAACATTCAGATCGTGTCAAAATGATGATAGCACAGAGCAAACTCGCCAAAGATCCGCATTCGTTCAGCAAACCCAATGATGTGCGTGTCACTCACCTCAATTGGAATGCTGCTGTTGATTTTGAAAAAAAAATAATAACGGCTACAGCAACCTATGATTTGATGCACCTCACCAAAAGTGATAGGGTGATATTTGATATGAAAGGATTGAAGATTTCGAGTGTAGTTGTGGATGGTAAATCAGCTCAATTCGAAATTGGTGAAGAGAAGGAATTCATCGGCGCGCCTTTGACAGTCATATTGGATTCTACAGCCAAGCAAGTTGCTATTCATTATGAAACCACTCCCGGAGCCGAAGCGCTCCTTTGGGTCGATGGTGAAAAACCCTTCTTGTTTACACAATCGCAAGCCATCTTAGCGCGCACGTGGATTCCTTGCCAAGACTCTCCAGGCCTGCGCATTACATATGACGCCAAAGTGAAAGTGCGCCAAGATCTTATGGCACTAATGAGCGCTGAAAACCCGACGTCAAAATCAAGCGATGGGGTGTATACTTTTAAAATGGACAAACCGATTCCAAGTTATCTACTGGCTTTGGCTGTCGGTGATGTCGAATTTCAATCAATTGGAGACCGAACCGGTGTATACGCTACCCCAAACGTAATAGACGCGGCTGCTTATGAATTTGAAGACATGCAAAAAATGTTGGAAGCAGCGGAAAAATTATATGGAGAATACGCGTGGGGTAGATATGATGTACTTGTTTTGCCCGCCGCTTTCCCTTTTGGTGGCATGGAAAATCCCAAGTTGACTTTTGCCACTCCAACGATTATCGCAGGAGATAAATCACTTGTTTCGTTGATCGCGCATGAGTTAGCTCATAGCTGGAGTGGAAATTTGGTGACAAACTCGACTTGGAATGACTTCTGGCTCAATGAGGGCTTTACTGTCTATTTCGAAGAA
>JBMOFW010000110.1:0-9305 GCA_049318685.1 Flavobacteriales bacterium | reverse complement strand
TCAATCAATATTGGCTTGAAAGGCGATTTCGCTCCTTGGGTAGGTTCAATGATCGTTGATGTCAAACAACCGATTTTATTGATCACCGATGAAGGTGCTGAAGAAGAAGCTGTAACTCGAATCAGTCGAGTGGGTTTTGATAATTTGATCGGTCATTTGAAAGGTGGATTTAAAACGTGGTTGGATAGTGGCAAACAAGTGGACGTAATTAAACGCATTTCAGCCAAACAATTTGCGGAAAATTTCAAGCTGGGCGAGGATATGGTGATTGATGTGCGAAAAGATTCTGAGTATGCTGGTGAGCACGTAGAAGACGCATATAACAAGCCATTGGCGAATATCAATGAATGGATTCGCGATATCAATCCAGAGCAACATTTCTTCTTGCATTGTGCCGGCGGATACCGAAGTATGATTGCAGCGAGTATTTTGCAAGCACGCGGATACCGCAATTTTTCGGAAATTGAAGGCGGCTATAAATCGATTAGTGAAACCAATGTCCCTAGGACAGATTTTATTTGCCAAAGTAAAGTGATGAAGTCGTAAGGTTGGAGTCAAGAGAGATTGCGCAGACAATTAGAAAATGACAATCTGATTCTACTCTATCGAAATGAGATCAAATTGCTCCCCGCCTTCGATATTATCTAATCTGAAAATCCAATAATCCCTTTCTTATTAATTGTGCTTCAATCTAAAAAGAGGTAGATTCGGTCATACAAAAACCAATACTTTCAAAGATTATGAAACAAATTTACCTAGGTCTTGCGGCCATTGCGCTATCATTAAATAGCTTCGGTCAATTGAATAATTACAGCGCTGGCGACGTCGTGCCTGATTTTACAATCACCGATCTCGATGGAACGGAACATTCACTTTATGAATACACCGCTGCCGGTAAATATGTCCTGATTGATTTTTATACCTACTGGTGCGGGCCGTGCATGGCGACAGCGCCTACAGTAGTAGAATTCTATCATGCTTATGGATGCAATGAAGGCGATGTAATCGTGCTCGGTATCGAAGGGGATGGCTCAAACGCTCAAGCCCACGAATTTGAAGTGTCTGCTGGCGTGGATGATGACAATCCATATCCATGTGCTAGTGGTACAGAAGGGGGTGGTGGAAGCGTTCATACAGTATACGGTGTAGCCGCATTTCCAACAATTGTTGCTGTGAGTCCATCCAATGAGTTATTGGATAATGATATTTGGCCTATTGCGAGCATACAGACTTTAGTAGATGCATTCCCAGCATCTTCTATAGCCCAAATGAACTGCATGGTCAGTGTGGCTGAAGCAACTGCTGCTGCGCAAAACACCGTTCGCATGTTCCCAAACCCAGCCAATGATTTGGTGTCGTTCGCTTTTAATACATCGAATCAAACGGAACCAGTGGCCATCGACGTATTTGATGCTATGGGCAAGTTGGTGTACAGTGCACAAAATGTGCAGACACTGATGGAGGGAAATCTCTATCGTATGGACGTGGCTTCACTCGCCGCAGGTGTATACAGTGTTCGTATGTCAAAAGCTTCTGAAGTTGTTTTTTCGGAGAGGTTGATCCTGCAATAACGTTATAGTGTTTTAATTAGGAAACCCTGATCAGAATTGATCGGGGTTTTTTATTTTTTTCTTTTGCATTTCATGTTGGAATAAAAAAGGACCGTGCCTCTATTTTGGTTATTTCTCCAGCAATCGAAAAACCGAGGGTCCGGATGATGACATCTATTATTTCACCAGAACGGTTGTCGAGAAAAAGCAGGAAGAGAAAAAGGAAAACGCACTCGCTCAGCAATCTGACGATAAAGCAAATACTGCGAAGAATGGTTCTTTCACTGTGAAAGGACGCATTTTCAATAGCGACGATAATTCACCCTTGCGGAATCACCCCATGCTGTTGACTTGCCAACAAACCGGCGAGTCCATTTCGTTGTACACCGATTCGTTAGGAAATTATACAAAAGGCGGACTTCAACCGAATATGGATTTTGAATTGACTGCATTGAAAATAGATTGTGGTGACCTACGCAAAGCGTTCAATACGTTTTTTACAAATGACAAGAATGAAGTGGTAGTGGACATCCCCGTGTACTGTGTAGACGATGTCATTGTATTGCGAAATATCTATTACGATTACGACAAATGGGATATTCGTGATGACGCGGCCCTCGAGTTAAATAAACTGGCCGAATTGATGCGTCAGTATCCTACTATGCGTATCGAATTGAGTTCACATACGGATGCACGCGGCGACGATTTGTATAACTACGTGCTTTCGCGCAATCGAGCGAATAGTGCAGCAGCTTACCTTGTTTCTCTCGGCATTGAAAGCAGTCGTATTGAAGCCAAGGGTTATGGTGAGTCACGCTTGCTCAATCGATGTGGAAATGAAGCCGAATGCACTGAAAAGGAGCATGAAGAAAATCGCCGTACTGAATTTAAAATCCTCTACATAGAATCCAACAACGGATTAAATTCTTCAGGCATGATTCGTTCAAACTGAGAAATAAATCAACAGCATCAGCAGGAATAAAGAAAGAAAATTCAATACAAGTCCTGCTGAAAACATATGTTTGGCTTTGATAAACCCGCTGCTATAGGCAATCGCGTTGGGCGGTGTACTCATCGGAAACATAAAATCGCAACTCGCGGAAATGGTCACTGGAATAGCGAAGAGCGCCGGATCAATATGCATTTGAATCGCCAACATGGCTACTATCGGAACGAATATATTGACCATGGCCAAATTGCTCATCAATGCCGTCAAGATCAATCCGATTAAACAAAGAACAGAAACGTACCAGAATAGATTCGACGTGTCGAGGACATTCATCCACATTGTTACTTGTTTGATCAAACCACTGGCCTTAAAACCTTCGCTCAAGGCCATACCACCGCCGAACATGAGCAATACTCCCCAAGGCAATTTTTCGGTGTCTTTCCATTCGAGAATATGCGCTGTTTTATCTTTTTTAGACGGGAGAATAAAGAGAATTAGTCCTGCAGCGATACCGATGGTCACATCAGAAAATTCAATGTGATGACTTTTGAGCCAAGTGGAGATCATGTCTTGAAAAATCCATAAAGTAGCGGTTGTAACAAAGACAACAAAGACTAATTTTTCTTCAAATTTCCATTTGCCTAAAGCGTTTAGCTCCGATGAAATAATCTGAGTCCCCAATTCGAACTTGCCCAAACGATTGGGATAAATCACTTTGACCAAGAGTAAATAAGACAAAATAGATAAGACCAATGCAAACGGGAATCCGATCTTAAACCACTGGGAAAAGCTAACGGTGGTGTTGAAATCACTTCCACTGAGAATACCGGCCATGGCTGCATTTGGAGGACTACCCACCAGCGTGGCCATGCCTCCGATACTCGATCCGTAGGCGATGGACAGCATCAGTGTCATGGCAAAATTCTTCTCTCCCTTTCCATGCAATTTGTGATCTTCATGTAGCAATAACTTGGTTACAGAGGCAGCAATAGGAAACATCATCAACGCGGTAGCAGTATTGCTAATCCACATCGAGATAAGAAATGAAGCTGCAAAAAAACCAAGAATAATGCGATCTGCTCCGACGCCTGTTTTCTTCACAATATTCAAAGCCAATCGGCGATGGAGATTCCACTTTTCCATCGCCAAAGCAATGATGAATCCGCCCATGAAAAGAAAAACGTATTTATTGCCATACGCCGTACTCACCTGATCCAAGGTCAGAATGCCATTGAAGGGGAAAAGTAGAATGGGTAAAAGCGATGTGGCGCCCATGGGTATGCATTCTGAAATCCACCAAACGAGCATCCATAGGATGATGCCTAGTGTTTTGGAGGCGGCCACATCCAAACCAAAGGGATGAATCAAACTAAGCAGGGCAAATAGGAGAGGTCCGGCAATAAGGGCCGCAATTTTATTCTTGTCCATGGCCTCCAAAGGTATTCGATTTCCTTTTGTAAGCAAGGCTGCCCTACATTTGCAGGATATGTCAGAGCGTTTTTTAAAGAAAAATCAAGTCATCGAGATCGTCATTCGCGATATGGCGTTCGGTGGTGTGGGTATTGGCAAAATCCCTACACCCTCGGGCGATTTTACGGTCTTCGTTCAAAATACTATTCCGGGCCAATTTGTCGAAGCGCAAGTGGTCAAGGCTGCCAAAAGCTATGCGGAGTGTAAACTCTTGCATGTACTCAAAGCATCACCGGACGAAACTCTTGTTCCTTATCAGGCCATTCCAGGTGCTCCCTATGCTACCTGGCCGATTTCTCTTCAACTCGAAGCGAAAAAGCGCACTACACTCGACTTGTTTCGCAAGATTGGCAAAATAGAACAAATCGATTCTTTGCTAGATGAATTTATCACCTCGCCCGAAATTTGGCACTACCGCAATAAAATGGAGTACTCTTTTTCTGTCATTCGTTTTGATGAAGAAAAAAAGGAAGAGGTCGACGATTTTGCATTGGGCTTCAAACACCGCGGCACGTGGTGGTGCGTCGAAAATCTGAATAAAGACAGCGGAATGTTTGATGAGGAATCGGAAAATAATCTCGCCGAACTGCGTGAATGGTTCATCCAAACGGGATTGCCGGCATGGCACCCACCAAAACGCGTTGGTTTTTTCCGCTTCTTGGTGGTGCGCAAATCGTTTCATGAAAATAGATTACTCATCAATCTGGTTACGACCGACCGAATGATCGATCGGTTTGATGTAAATGAGTTTGTAAGCAAGGTGAGGTCATTGCTTGGCGAGCGCATTGCTGGTATTATTCATACCATCAACAACGATGAAGGTGATCGTGTTGATCCATTGAATGGCTCTACGAATTTAATTTATGGCGTTCCCAAGATTATTGAAAAGATCAACGGGCTTTCTTTTGAAATCAGCATGCAAAGCTTTTTTCAAACCAATCCGAAAAGTGCAGAGCGCCTTTACAGTAAAGTGCTCGACTACGCCGGAGTGGAAGACATCAATGATGGAGACGTGATTTTGGACTTGTTTTGCGGCACCGGAACCATCGCCCAATTGATGGCCAAACGCAGTAGCCGCAAAGTGCTTGGTGTCGATATCGTGGAATCGGCTATTCGCGATGCCCGCGAAAATGCCCAGCGCAACGACGTGTCCAATGTAGATTTTCACGCTGCGGATGTGGGCAAATTCTTATTGGAATTTCCGGAATATCAAGGCAAAATAAACACCTTGGTGCTCGATCCTCCACGCGGTGGTATTGCACCCAAAACGTTAAGAAAGGTCATCAGCCTCGGCGCTCAGCGCATGGTATATGTGAGCTGCAATCCGTCCACACAGGCCCGAGACGCGGAAGTGCTGGCGGAAAGCGGTTATGTGTTAAAAACAATAAGCTTGGTCGATCAATTCCCGCATACTGCACACATCGAGTCGGTTGCGCTTTTTGAAAAGATTTGATTTACCTTTAGACCTGAATTTCACACACTATGGCGGTAGAAAAAACGCTTATCTTAAATGCGGAACAGATCAATCAAAAGATCACCCGTATGGCCCACGAGATCTACGAAAATTATCATCGTAGCAAAGATGTCGTATTGATCGGTGTTTCCGGTAATGGTAGCATTCTTGCAGATAAGATCTGTACCATTCTCCAAGAAATTTCGCCGTTACAAATTCACCGCTATGATATTGGCCTAGATAAAGTCAATCCCTTGTCTAGTGATATCAAATTCACTGGCAATTTGAAGGATTTGAAAAATAAATATGTCATCTTGGTCGATGACGTGCTCAATTCGGGAAGAACCTTGATTTATGCTACCCGATTTCTACTAGAATCGGAAATGAAAATGATGACTGTAGCCACCTTAGTCGATCGTTTTCACCGTCGATTTCCTATTCGCGCCGAAGTAGTAGGCTTAACGCTTTCTACCAATATCAAGGAGCACGTGAATGTCGATTTTACAAAAGGATCTGAATCGGTTCACTTGGAGGCATAATCTAAAATTTCAAGGGCGATTTCATTGACGGTTTTGCCTTCTACGTGTACGATGAAATCCGCCTGGCGATAATGGATCTCGCGCGATTCGAGATGTGCGCTAACAAAAGCATGCAATTCTTCTGATGATTTTGATGCGAGTAAAGGTCTCTTTGCGATGCTGTCTTGCAATCGAAACAAGAGATAGTCTACACCACCGGAGAGATAGATCACTTTTCCTGCAGCTTTCATGCGTTGAACGGCATCGCCATAACACGCGGTGCCGCCGCCGGTGGCCAAAACAAATTCAGAGCGCGATCGCATGATTTCATCCAACGATTCTTGCTCGAGCTCACGAAAAAAGGACTCTCCTTTCAAGCGAAAAATGGAGGCGATGGACATGCCGATATCATTTTCAATATAATCGTCGAGATCTACAAAGGGAGTTTGTGTAAGTGACGACAAAGCTGTTCCCACGGCCGATTTTCCACATCCCATATATCCGATTAAAAAGAGTTTCATTTTCACTTTTTACTGTCTAAATTGCATAGCCGCGATGCAATCTAAAGATAATTTGTCAGACCAAGAGGAAAAGTAAAGACAATATTTCCGAAAAATACAGTTGGTGCAATGATTGACTTCAGACTATCAAATTTTATAAAAAAATGGATTTTTCAAAGTTCACCATCAAATCACAAGAGACTATCGAAAGGGCTCAGCAAATTGCTCTTGCTAAGGGTCAACAAACCCTGGAGAATGCGCATTTGCTGAAAGCGATTTTGGAAGTAGATGAGAATGTAGCTCCTTTTCTTCTCAAAAAACTCGATGTGAACGTCAATCTATTAGGGCAAGCACTGGATCGCATCATCGATTCTCGTCCCAAAGTGAGTGGAGGCCAGATGCACCTCTCCGCGGAGGCCAATACCACTCTCAATCTGGCCCAAAATTATTTGCGTGAATTGCAAGATGAATTCGTGAGTATAGAACACTTGCTGCTTGCCTTGGCCGAAGGCAAGGATCAAGCGTCGCAATTGCTGCGCGATAGCGGTGTAAGTAAAAAAGAGCTGAAAGCCGCTATTCTCGAATTGCGCAAAGGCAAAAAAGTGACCTCTTCTACACAAGAAGAAACTTACAATGCGCTGGAGAAATACGCAAAGAATTTGAACAAATTGGCCAAAGAAGGTAAGCTCGATCCCGTTATCGGCCGCGATGAAGAAATACGACGCGTGACGCAAATCTTGACCCGCCGCACCAAAAACAATCCCATCATCATCGGTGAGCCGGGTGTAGGTAAAACAGCCATTGCGGAAGGCTTGGCCCATCGTATTGTAAATGGCGACGTACCGGAAAATCTGAAAAGCAAGCAGATCTATGCCCTGGATATGGCAGCATTGATCGCTGGTGCTAAATACAAAGGCGAGTTTGAGGAACGTCTCAAATCGGTGGTGAATGAAGTGCAATCCAGCGAAGGCGAAATCATTCTATTTATTGATGAAATTCACACGCTCGTTGGAGCGGGTGGAGGAGAAGGAGCAATGGATGCCGCCAATATTTTGAAACCTGCTTTGGCACGCGGAGAACTTCGTGCCATCGGTGCTACAACGCTGAATGAGTATCAAAAATATTTTGAAAAAGACAAAGCACTCGAACGTCGCTTCCAAAAAGTGATGATCGACGAGCCAGATCGCGATGCCGCTATTTCCATTCTTCGCGGCTTGAAAGAGCGCTATGAATCGCACCATAAAGTGCAGATTAAAGATGATGCCATCATCGCGGCGGTGGAGCTTTCGCAGCGCTATATCACCGATCGCTTTTTACCCGATAAAGCCATCGACTTGATTGATGAGGCTGCGAGTAAACTGCGCATGGAAATCAATTCTAAGCCGCAGGAACTCGACGAGATCGAACGCAAAATCATGCAATTGGAAATCGAACGTGAAGCCATCAAACGCGAAAACAACGAAAATAAATTGCAAGAACTGAATCGAGAGATTGCAGATAAAAACGAAGAACGCAATGGGCTCGCCGCAAAGTGGCAAGCGGAGAAAGATGTGGTAGATGCCATTCAGAATGCCAAAAAGGATATTGAAAATTTGAAGTTCCAAGCAGACCAAGCGGAACGCGAAGGCAATTACGGACTGGTAGCGGAAATTCGATATGGTAAAATCAAAGAGAAAGAAGCTTTGGTAGAATCGGAGCAAAAACGATTGCTGGAATTGCAAATCAATTCGAAAATGCTCAAAGAGGAGGTGGATCCAGAGGAGATCGCGGATGTTGTGAGTCGATGGACGGGTGTGCCCGTAACACGACTTGTTGAGAGCGAACGCGCCAAATTGCTTCGATTGGAAGATGAGTTGGGAAAACGTGTAGTAGGTCAAAAAGAAGCCATTGCGGCGGTGAGTGACGCTGTGCGCAGAAGCCGCGCCGGGCTTTCCGATGAGCGCAAGCCGATTGGATCGTTTATTTTCTTGGGAACCACCGGTGTGGGTAAAACAGAATTGGCCAAAGCACTCAGCGAATTTTTATTCAACGATGAAAATGCCATGACACGCATTGATATGTCTGAATACCAAGAACGCCATGCTGTGAGCCGATTGGTGGGAGCGCCTCCGGGTTACGTGGGCTATGAGGAAGGTGGACAACTCACCGAAGCGGTGCGCCGGAAACCTTATAGCGTCATTCTTTTGGATGAAATTGAAAAGGCCCATCCGGATGTGTTCAATATACTCCTACAAGTGCTGGACGACGGCCGTCTCACGGATACGAAAGGACGCGTGGTGAATTTCAAAAACACCATCATCATTATGACCAGTAATCTAGGATCGCAAATAATTCAAGAAAACTACGAGAAAGCCAAAGATCCGGAAAGCGAAGAATTGTTTGAACGCACCAAAATGGAATTGATGTTGTTGCTCAAACAAAGCCTCCGCCCCGAGTTCCTCAACCGCATCGATGAGGTAATTATGTTTACCCCATTGCACCGCCATCAGATTGAAGACATCGTTAAGCTCCAGTTGGGTTTGTTATCCGAGCGATTAAAGCAAAGCGATATCCATTTGGTGGTGACGCCGGATACCTTGCACTACTTATCTGAAAAGGGCTATGATCCACAATTTGGGGCCCGCCCAGTAAAGCGGGTCATTCAGAAAGAGGTCATGAATGAGTTATCGAAATACATCCTGAGTGGACAATTGGACAAATCAGAGCCGCTTGTACTCGATGTTTTCGATGGTCAGGTGGTATTCAGAAAGCGCATCGACGAAGAGGAATTACTGGAGATTTAAAAAAAAGTGATTTTTTTTCAAAAAAATGAAACCTTAAAACGAACCCCCCCGTATCAGCACATGTAGAATGTTTCTTTTTGGT
>JBMOFW010000109.1:0-9300 GCA_049318685.1 Flavobacteriales bacterium | reverse complement strand
CAATCATTATCATTAGTGGGCTTGACCTCGTGGCCACTGCTGGATGGCAGGAATACCAATGGTTTTATTACAATGATCCAACGGGTCCTGATACTCAAATTTGGGAACCGAGCAATGTTGGCGAGTATACAGTGCAAGTCACCAATGAGCACGGATGCAGTACCATGTCGGCGCCTGTTTTTTGGACGGGCGTAGGCGTGGAGGAACAAGAGAATGAATGGAATATTTATCCAAATCCAAGCGCCGGACTTGTTTATATTCAATCCCATTCCACTATTGGCCGCGTGGAAGTGATCGATACGACCGGTAGAGTGATCATGACCGAATGGATATTCGGTAACACCGGAACACTAGATTTGTCGCGATTGGCAGCGGGAATGTATTCGGTGAATGGGATTCCAGTTATAAAGACAAAGTAATTGAAGCCTTAGCGCTTCTGAACCAGCAAACCTACCGCAGCATCGTAACGTGACCGCAGATGATTTTCTTTTCGCCACCAAAAGCTTTGTATTCGATGCGCCAATTGTAGACTTCGTCTTTGACGTAGTATTCACCGTCATGGTAATCACCGTCCCATACAGCGTTGATGTCGTCGGTAAAGTAGACCGCTTCGCCCCATCGATTGAAGATCCACATGTTGAATTCAGAGACTTGGCCTTTTGCAGCAAAAACATCATTGACCCCATCGCCATCGGGAGTGAAGACATTGGGTACAAAGAGCATCGCCTCACAATTTAAGACTTGAAAAGTTTCATCTCTACATCCGAAAGCGTTGACGATGTACAATGAAATTTGTGCGTCGTTTTCGGTGATATAGATCGTTGGGTTTTCTTCATAGTATTCTGTTCCGTCGTATATCCATTTCGAGAATACTCCATCGGTACTCATATTCGTCATGGGCACATAGACGGGAAGATTGCATTCTTCGGGCACGGCAAAAGTGAAATCGGCCGTTACACCGGGCTTTAAATACACTTGCGTTTCGTTGGTCGACACGCAACCGAATATATCGGTAATGGTTGCGGTAACGGTGGAAAGGAAAGGTTCGGTAATGCTTGCGTTGTATTGAATATTAATCGGGTTTGTACCGATGATGTGCATCACAGAGTCGGGCAACTGCACATCCCACTTTAAGTTTGCGTATTCACCTGACGGCACACTAAACGATATAATTCCGGGAAGACATAGCGAAGAGTCGGCATGTGAGATGGTGGCGTCAGGACCGAAGATCTGCACACTTTCGGTGTACGATGCGGGGCAGCCTTCAGGGGATGTTGAACTCAAGGTCACATCATACCAACCGCCATTTTCATACGTATAGCATGGACTAATATCGTTGATCAACACACCGTCATCACCAAACGACCAATAGGAGGCACCAAAATTAGAACTTTCATTTTGGAAGCATAGCAAAGTACCAGCGCATACTCCGGAATTATCATAGCTAAAATCAAGGTCGGGTAATGAACCTATTGTTATTACCTGCGCATCGGTGCTTTGACCGCAGCCTGGACTGATAGTTGTTTGGGTGATGGTGTAGGTGCCTGGCTGTGCCGTGGCCACGGCACTTATCGACATATTACTGCCGTTGTTGGCTATCTGAACCGAACCATTATTCGGTTGGATTGACCACGAAGTCACCATGTTGTCAGGACCGGCAGCTAGGTCGGTCAAGACACCCGCTTCACCAGGGCAAAGGAAGTTGGGAATGGTAAATTCGGCTTCCGTATCGGGAGGATATACTTCCACAGTCGTGATTTCGGTATCACAACCACATTGATTGCACACCTCTGCGGTGATTTCGATTTCTTGATAATAAGATGAAGTAAAGGTATACGTGAAAGGTGCGAGATTCGGGGCATTCACAGGGGCCCAACCGTTGTTGAAACTATAGTTGATGGAGGAGATGTCTGTTGTTGTCGGACAAGTGACTGTGAATGTAGAATTGAATTCCGAACACGCACTGAGTACACTGGCGTTGATGAAAATTTCGGGTACATCCACAAAATTTACCTCGATGGTTTCTGTACCTGTTGAACAAACGTTCTGTCCTGTCAAGGTCACAAAGTACGTTTGGTCGCCATAGGTGTTCGGGTCAATGTCGAAATTGGCCGGCACAGGCATGTAGCTGTCTGATGCGCTGAAACCGCCGGGAACACTGGTGCTCCAAGCATAGGTGGCCTGCATTCCGGTCGAATTGTTCGTGATGTCAAAAGATGGAGAACAAACGCTGTAGTTGCTTATTTCAAAATCTACAAGCACGTCATCGATGACGTTGATTACCCCATCTTGTGTGATGCTACATCCTTGTGTCGATGCTACCGTAATGAAATAACTGAAGTCCCCACTGGTGTCGAAGTTAAACGAATCATTTTCGTTGAACGTTCCCAATACTGCGCCGGTTGTGGCATTGGTAATTTCTGTGGTGTACGAAACCGAAGGATTGTTCGGTATGGTGAAAAGGGCATTTTCACAATGCCAACCATCCGCGTCAAGCACTATGGGTGAGGGCAAGCCAATGATTTGAAGATTGAAACAGTCCGTCACTTGGCACGGATAGACGTTGTTGGCCACATAACAAATTTGATAGGTTTGACCAGCAATCATGCCGAGGGCATCAGGGTCAATTGTATTTCCAACGAGGACATTGCCGTCCCATTCCCAATGCGAATCGGTCACGTCTGCACTCAATGTTCCGGTGAGGGTCAATGTTTCATTGATGCATAACGTGCTTATCGGATCCGCTATGGCAGAAGGGTTAGGATTTACGGTGAGCGAGGCCGAAGTTTCATTCACACATACTCCACCAAAGTCGATTTGAATGGTCGTCTGAGCCGTGACATCAGGTACGGTGAATGCCCCATTGGCAGCGATACTTCCCGGACCGGCAGTCGACCACGCACCGTAAGCTCCCGTGCTCGGTGTAACTCCGAAACTGATTGTTTCTGTTTCACAGATGGCCAAATCATTGGTTTGAGTTATGGCCGGGGATACATTATCAAATACGGAAATGTTGCATGATATCGTCGTCGGACAACCCGAAGGATCGGTTAAAGAATAGCTTATGGTGTGCGGGTTTGCCGAGATGACAAATGGTGCTGTGCCTGCACAAATTTGTGCGCCACTAAATGGATTGCCGTTGACGAGTGTATCGAGCAAAGTCCATGATCCAGGTGAGATGGTCGGTAAATTTTCACAAGGCATGTCTACACACATATGGGTAAATGCCGGATTGCAATTGATTACTGGAGCAGGCGCCGCATTGTTGATTTGAATGGGATCGCAGACTTGTGTCGAACAGTTTTCGGTGTCCACAATGTTCATACAGACGGTGTACGTGCCAGCTGCAATGCCGAGTGTAGAAGGAGATAAACTGCCTGAGAGGTTTTGTGGAGGAATGGTGGTGATGTACCAGGAAACGGTATTGGACGGGCTATTGCTGTTGCCGGAAAGAGGCACACTTTGACTCACGCACATCACTGCGGGCATAGTGACATCGCCGGTTGGCGGAGCTTGAACGGTGATATTCACTCCAACAGAATCTACGCACATACCACTGAACCATGCTGTATAATTGCCGGGTGTGGGTGAAGCGAACAAGCCCGTAGTCGGGTTGATGAGTGCGCCATTGGAAGCTTGCCATGAACCGTAGCCCGCGGTGGTTGTGCTTAGCGTTAAAAGTGCTTGTTCGTTGGGACAAAGTTCTAAGTCAGTAGTGGTGTTGATAGAAGGACTGAAGTTGGCTTGCACATTCACATCACACGTCAATGTGAGGGGGCAACCATTGTCATCAATGAATTGAAATTGAAAAGTATCATCAGCAGGATTGCCTCCGGCATCAAAGGGAGCGACACCAGGTATGATTTGAGTTATCGAATAGGGCTGACCATCGAGCGTTGACGATTGCAGTGTCCATCCTGTCGGCACGGTGCCTGCGGTCGGCACGGGCACTGCGGGCGAATTTTCACAGAAGAAATTGAGCACAGGATCACACGTCAACACCGGTGCGGGACTGATTGGATTGGTGACTTGCACAGGATAACAGGTAGTGCTTTCACAGCCGCTTGCATCTTGCACTTCAACACACACTGAATAGTTTCCTGCGCCCAATCCCACGGATGAAGGAGTGAACGGCGAGGTAATTGGAATATCCACTGTTTGATCCACATACCAGGCGACCGTAGCGTTTGCCGGTGTTGTGTTGGCTGAAAGGGGCAGTGATTGCGACGCACAGAGGATGTCGCCCGATGTGATGGTGGCCGTGGGCAAAGTGCCAACAGTTACATTGAGTGTTGCCGGATTTACACAAAGACCATCTACGCTGATATCATATGTACCGGGTGTATTTGGTGTAAAAATTCCTGTTGCAGAAGCAATGCATGCCGGACAAGGATTGGAAGTCCAGGTTACCGGTGTGCTGATCTGTGGAGATAACTCGAAGTCGATGGTCTGAGCGCTGCACAGTGAAGGCGCCGGATTGATAATGGATACCGTCTGCGCCGCCACAATGGTGAACGAGCATTGGGAGGTGTATGTACAACCATTATGAGTGTAGGTATAAACAACAGTATGACTGCCAACACTCAGCGTAGATGGATTGACAGTGGTGCTTCCCATGATGTTGTTTCCATCGAGCGTCATGGCGGTGAGCGTGACGCCCGTGCCTTGAATAATCGGAATCACTTGGGGAGTTGCGTCTTGGCAAATCGATGAAGGAAAACAATTCGGGTTGAGCGTAATGGGATTCGTATATGTGATGATGTTCGTGGTAGCAATACTCTGGGAACAGCTATTCCCGTAAGTGACTGTGAGTCCGATGTTGTCTCCCGACTGAACGTTCGGTATGGTATACGATGCCGTATTTGTGCCTACAGGATTGCCGTTGAAATACCATTGATAAGTATTAATAGGGCCTGTGACAAAAGCGGAAGTTATAGTTAACGCTTGTCCAATACAGGTTTGTGATCCTGTGTAGTTGATACTGATTTGCGGCGTGGGGTATACTGATACGGGTTCGATGAGTGGCGCACCGCAAGCGGCGCCAGAAGTGATTTGAAATGTTACTGCACCATTGATGGTCACTTGACCATTCGATGGAACAGCCACATAGCCGCTGCCCGTGTTGACTAGATAATTGAGCGATCCCCATTGATAAGCGGCGTTGGAGGTGAGATTGAGCACCGATCCGGCACAGACTTGATCGGGCAAGTTGACCGTGGGTGTTTGTGTTGATCCGGATGTAAAGGTGAAACAGTCGGTATCTGTTCCGCAGCCATTGGTAGCGGTGATGAATACGGTATATGTAGCATTGTCTACGTTGGGTAAGGAGAAGCCAGCGTATTGATTGGCACAATACGTATTGGTTAAAAGACAATTGGTTAAAACACTTCCTGTAGGTAGAGTAGAACTCGACCAAAGTGCGGTATTTCCACCAGGAATGGTGCATGATGGAAATGATCCGGCATAGACGGAAATAGTGAAAGCATTGATGGGAGAATAACAATCATTCACACAAATGAAATCATCAAAGCAAATATTGGTTCCTGGACATGGAGCTGCGGGAGCTGCGGTAGTAATGAGCGGCGCCTCTGCTACGGTGAAATTGAAATAATTGATGGACGGGGTGGTCAAACAAAGCGCATTACTGATGGAAAAGCTCAAACGATACAAGCCTTTTTCATTCACCTGAAGTACGGGGCTCAAAGGATTGGCTACGTTCAGGGTGTAGTATGTCGTTGGAACGGCGGTGCCGTTTTGATAAGTGAGAGACCAGGTAATGGTGGGATTGGTACAAATCGGGGTACCAATATTTAATGTAGGATTGATGGGTGTAGTTCCAGAACAAAACAATGTAGATGTTGGCCAAGTGGGCACCGCGGTAAAGTTTTGCTCGATACATACATCATGGCAAACGGTATCTTGATTGTTGCCGACTTCGCAGGTTACTTCATTGATTAGACAGACTTCATAATGTCCGGGGTTGGGATAGGTGTAAGTCAGTGTTCCGCCTGCTGCAGTGGGACTTGTAAGATTGATAAAACTTGCCGATTGATATTCTATGGCTTGTGTGTCTGTGTTGGTAATGATCCACTTTACTTTGGGAGAACAATCGTTAAAGGGCGAATTATTGATACCCGCCATATTGCTCATTTGGTAGGTCTGTGGTGTGTCCTCACAAGCCGGAGTCGTATAGCTAAAATTACTTACGGTGTTTTGTGAAACATAGAATTCACGCGAACCCGAGTGCGATTTCATGCCAATACAAGGATGATCAAAAAATACATAGGCATAAAAACGATTGCCATTGCAACCGCACGAGGTGGTGGTTGGAGTAAAGCAAATCTGTTGTGATAAGCCGTTGGAGATATTGATTTGTTGTCGGAAGAAAATATCCGGATCAGCGTAGTCCGTTGCGCCGACGACATCACATGAAACTACGAATTCATAAAAGAGACCATCGGGATTAAGCGCGTATGGCACCACGTCAAAACAAATGTTGTCACCAACACACTCAGGGGGTGTTAAGGTAAATGATGCGTCAATGTTCAAACTAGCAGAAAGGGGCAAGGTGTTGTCAACAGAGAACAGGGTATAGGTGACATCTGATTGACAGCCATTGTTGTCTGTAATAGTGTACACAATTTCATGAAATCCTTGATCAGCAATCGTTGTATTGATTGTCGTTGGAAAACCGGGTTGAGCTATCCCGTCGATGGAGAGTGTTTGTGCGCCATTTGTTCCGGTGGTATTGTTGGTTCCGGTATTGGCTATTTGAAGCGGAAAGGGGGCAGATGTTTGGCTACAATAGGGCACAGTGAGTTCGATGCCGTTGTAGGTGAATGGAGTGAGTGGATTGTTGGTTACGCCGTCACCATCGTCGTCTCCGGTGAATGCGAGTACGGGATTTGGACCGCCGACGGTCAACGTCTGTGTGGGCGTGGTGCAAGTCTGATTGCCAAGGGTAATGGTGAGCGAAGCCGTGTGTGCGCCTCCTACATCAAAATCAAAATCATTGACGTTTCCGTTGCTATCGGCATTGGGATAAGGCGTGCCATCAAAATTGTACGTATAAGACACCCCAGCCACAGTGGGCGTGATATTGAAGTCGTACATGGAGCAGGCTGCTTGTGTGCCGGTGAAACCAACAACAGAGTAGGTTTGGGAAGCGCACACGCCTCCGGCATTGCTTACTTGTACGGTGAATGTGCCGGTGCCTGTTGGGGTGTAAGACGCATTGGCATTGGTGCTATTGGCGACCCCAGCTACGGTGCTGTTGATGATTGAAAAGGTCTGTGGACCGGTGCAATTTGACGAAACAAGGCTAGCTGTTGTGAAAGGTGCGCCTTGACATAGAAAATTCTGACCGGACGCGAAGTACGACAGCAGCATCAGCACGAATACAGCGAAAACTCGAGGTGTTAGCGGGTTCATTAATTAGAAGGTGTGTTTAGGCCTTCACGATTTCCGCTGCGAAAGTACGACTGAATCTGCCGAGAATACTACGGTAAAGTGCTTATTCATGATTGTTTGTTTTTGAACGATAAGTCGCAATTGATCGAAAAACATTACAAAAAAAAGTCGGAACTCTGTAGAGTCCGACTTTAATATCATGATCGAATCAAATCGGCTTGCGCCGAATAGCTGATTAGATGAGGGTTCCTTCTTTTTGAGCTTTTGCTGTGAAGCGTTTTTGCATGCGCAACCAGAGAGCGATACCGAAAAGTCCACCCAAGATGCATACCCAGTTAAACCAGTGACTCATGGGTTCGAGTATATGTTTCAACGACCATTGGAGGGCGTCAGCGATTGGGTTGAGAATGCTTTGCAGATTCATAGTTGGTAAAATTGTGTGGCAAATTTATAAATTCGGTGCATACTTAGCACATTCTCACCGCATTTTTGTAACCGAATGTTATTGCGCCAGTTTTCATCCAGACAACCTTATTTGCTATTGGCCGTGCCGATTGTGGTTCTAGGTGTCTTATTTCCAGCGGCTTCGAGAGGCTTGTTGAGTTTTGCTCATGCCGATTTTCCGATTGAAGATATCCTGAGTAAAGTCATGCCTTTTGCTTATTATGGTGTATCAATTGCGGCCATGCTCATTATAATAGGAGCGCTCGCGACCAATATTGTCTTCAATCGCCACGAGTTTCACATGAATCCATCTTACGTGCCGGCGTTGATTTATGCCGTGGTGGCTGTTACGCTTTGCTTGATTCGTGTTTCTATACCCGCATTGGTAGCCAACGTGGCCGTAATTATTGGATTAAATCGTTTTCTGGAAGTTTTTCGTCAGAATCGAGCACTTTCGGAGTATTTCATTGCCGGCTTTTGGATTGGGGTAGGCGCTTTGCTTTTTCCTCCCTACTTGGTCTTGGCCGTGGGACTTGTGGTATCCATTCTCAATACGCGTTCGTTCAATTGGCGCGAATTGATACTGCCTCTATTGGCTTTCTCCACACCGTTTATCTATTGGTTGGTATGGAAGTATTGGTGGAATCAACTTGATAGTCTCGTGCTTTTTCGAAAAGTTTACACCTTCGATCCCCCGAAAGGACCAGATTGGAATGACAATTACACCCGCACCTATGGCATCATGATCGGTGTGTCTTTCCTTCTTGCCTTGCGCAGTTTCATCTTTATTTCAGACCGCAGTTCGAATAAGGCACGCAGTGTGAAGCGCATTTTCCTGCTCATGTCTCTATTTATGCTTGGTTCGGCAGGGGTGTGCTTAGTGCTTGTCGGACAATGGGTGCCTGAAGTGATTTTACTTCCGGTGACCTTCATCATGGGACATTGGTACACGAATTACCGGTTTAGCTTGATTGCTCCTTTTTCTTTCTATGCGATTCTTTTTGGTTCTGCTGCATTAATCCTGCACGTTTTTGGGGTGTTCTGACCTACATTTGCAAGTAAAATTGTCTATCCATGAAATTTGGTGTTGTCGTTTTTCCAGGAAGTAATTGTGACGAAGATCTCGTTTACACGCTTGAGGATGTTTTGCATCAAGAAGTAGTTAAATTATGGCATAAGGATACCGATATCCAAGGAGTTGATTTTGTATTCATTCCCGGCGGGTTTTCTTACGGCGACTACCTACGTAGCGGCGCTATAGCGCGTTTTTCACCAATCATGAATGAAGTCATTTCGCATGCCAATCGCGGTGGTTATGTGATGGGTATCTGCAATGGATTCCAAATACTTACCGAAGCGCAGCTCCTTCCCGGCGCGCTCATGCACAACACTTCTCGCAAATTCATTTGCAAGAATGTATTCCTCAAACCGGAGTCCAAGTCGACC
>JBMOFW010000108.1:0-9728 GCA_049318685.1 Flavobacteriales bacterium | reverse complement strand
GTTCCGGATAAATGTATGGAAGCCATGACAGAATTTGATGAAATGGTTTGGAAAGGAAGAGGAAAACGTCAAACAGCCCATGTCTAAAGTCTTGCATCATGCGCTCACCAATGGAAGTGTGTTGCTGATTTTAGGCTCTTTGCTCATAGGTTATTTCGCTGATGTGCGCCAAGCGGAAGGAATCAAACCCTTTACCAATGATCTTTTTAAAGGCTTTCTAGCCATTTTCTTGTTGGATATGGGAATTCATTGTGGAAAAAAGCTAGACGCGCTTTTCAAATACGGCGTATTCCCCATACTCTTTGCAATCATCTTTCCTTTGCTTTGTGGTTCAAGTGTGGCCATGCTTAGTTGTTTTATTTCTCCTGATATGTCGAACCGGTTTATTTTGGCCGTCCTCGCAGCGAGCGCTTCTTATATCGCTGTCCCCGCTGCCATGAAAATGGCCGCACCGCAATCCAACCCCGGACTCTACGTACCCATGGCCCTAGCCATCACCTTTCCACTCAACATCACCATCGGCATGCCTTTGTATTTGTATTTGAGTCAATGCTAAAATCGTATATTTGCGATAAATTGAGACGTATGGCCTTTGCAAAGACGGAAGAGTTTTCAGTGAAAGATAATAAGATAGCTGTGTATGCGAAAGCATTGTCGCATCCTGCACGGGTGGCTATTATCAAGATGTTACTGAATAGAAAAACCTGCGTTTGCGGGGATATTGTGGATGAATTACCGCTTTCACAAAGCACCGTTTCACAGCATTTGAAAGAACTAAAGTCAGCCGGCCTTATTCAAGGCGAAATTGATGGTGCCCGTATTTGCTATTGTATCAACCCAGAGGAGTGGGGAAAGGCAAAGAGCTACTTTTTGGATTTGCTGAACGTTGATTTTCAGTCGACTAAGAAATGTTGTTAAATTAAATCGTAAATATACGATAAGTGTATATGTTTGCTTCATAAAATATATACCGATGAAAACAGAACAAGAACTCAAAGACCTCGTTCGTCAGAAATACAGCGAAATTGCCCTTCAAGATAAAGACACCAACGCATCTTCTTGCTGCGGTGCCACCTCATCTTGCTGCTCTGGTGACGAGGTGTACAATATCATGTCTGAGAATTATGAGGTGCTCGATGGATACACACCCGAAGCTGATCTAGGCTTGGGATGTGGCTTGCCAACGCAATTTGCCAAAATCAATAAGGGCGATGTGGTGGTGGATCTGGGCAGCGGTGCAGGCAATGACTGTTTTATTGCACGCCATGAAACCGGACCTGAGGGCAAAGTGATAGGCGTCGATTTTACAGAAGCAATGATTGAAAAGGCGCGAATCAACGCAGATAAGCGAGGCTTTCATAATGTCGAGTTTCGTTTGGGGGATATTGAAAAAATGCCCATCACTGCGGGCGTTGCAGATGTAGTGGTGAGCAATTGTGTATTGAACTTGGTTCCCAACAAACAAGCGGTTTTCAATGAAATATTTCGTGTATTAAAGCAAGGCGGACATTTCAGTATTTCTGATGTGGTTCTCGTCGGTGAGCTTCCTGAGTCGCTACGCAATGTGGCCGAGATGTATGCCGGATGTGTATCTGGCGCCATCCAGAAATCCGATTACATCCAAATGATCAATCAGGCTGGCTTCGAAAATATCATTATTCAAAAGGAAAAAGCCATTGTCATTCCGGATTCCATTTTAGAAGAATATTTGAATACCGAACAACTCGAAGCGTTCAAAGCTTCAGACACAGGTATTTTCAGCATTACTGTGTATGCGGAAAAATCCATTTGTTGCGCCCCCGGCTGCTGCAACTAACCCCAAAAGCTCTACTCAGTAACTTGTAACCAGTAACTCTGTAACCCTGTGAAATTCCTCGACAAATACCTCACCCTATGGATATTCCTGGCCATGCTGATAGGCGTTGGTTTAGGGTACGCCCTACCTAATGTGGCGAAAAGCATCGAAGGCATGTCTTCGGGCACCACCAATATTCCCATCGCCATTGGATTGATCTTGATGATGTATCCTCCTTTGGCCAAAGTGAATTACGGTTCGATGCGGACTGTATTTACCGATACAAAAGTGCTGTGGACCTCTCTTGTATTAAATTGGATTGTTGGTCCGATATTGATGTTTTCGCTGGCGTTGATTTTTCTCCATGACCAACCCGAATATATGTTCGGTCTAATTCTTATTGGGTTAGCGCGATGTATTGCAATGGTTGTTGTATGGAATGATTTAGCGGATGGCAATCGAGAGTACGCCGCGGGACTAATCGCCATGAATAGTATTTTCCAAGTCTTTTTTTACAGCATCTATGCCTATGTATTCATTACCGTGCTTCCTCCTATTTTTGGATATGATGGGGTAGACGTGGACATTAAAATGGCCGACATTGCGATCAGCGTTGGCATCTATTTGGGCATACCCTTTATTTTAGGTTTGCTTTCTCGCGCACTGTTGATCAAACAAAAAGGAGAGAAGTGGTTCAATGAAAAATTTATACCTGTCATTTCGCCCATCACTTTGATCGCGCTGTTGTTGACCATCGTGGTGATGTTTAGTCTCAAGGGTGAATTGATCGTTTCCATTCCTTTGGATGTTGTGCGCATCGCCATCCCATTGCTCATTTATTTCATCGTCATGTTTGTGATTGGGTATTGGATGGCGCGCAGGCAAAAGGCGGATAATAGTCAATGCACATCCATCGCTTTCACTGCCACAGGCAATAATTTTGAGTTGGCTATCGCTGTAGCCATTGCCGTTTTTGGCCTCAATAGCGGCGAGGCTTTCGCCGGAGTCATCGGTCCGCTCATAGAAGTACCTGCACTTATATTACTAGTTAAATTGGCAAAAAAATGGAACAATCAAATCGCGAAGTAATCCTGACTGCTTTGGCGAATGCCATCTCCGAACAATTAAAATCGACTGGAAAGTGTGACATAATTTTCATTTGCACTCATAATTCGCGCCGAAGTCACTTTGGGCAAGTTTGGGCGCAATATGCCGCTGAATCGCACGGAATCAAAGGAGTGAAGACCTTTTCTGGTGGAACAGAGGCAACTGCTTTTCACCCAAATGCGATAGCCGCTTTGCAAGAAGATGGTTGGCAAATTACTGGCGAATCAAACCAAAAAAATCCTGTGTACACGGTGTCATCTGCAGAACCCAAAATCGAGATGACTTGTTTTTCCAAAGTCTATAGCGATGAGGCCAATCCTCAAAAAGGATTTATTGCTGTAATGACTTGTACAGATGCGGATGAAGGTTGTCCTGTGGTATTGGGTGCAGCAAAGCGATTTTCATTGCCGTATGAAGATCCGAAGATAGCGGATGGGACCTCAAATCAGTCCTTGATTTATCTGCAACGTAGCAGACAAATCAAGGATGAAATGATGAAAGTGTTCTCTAATCTCTGAGTTCTAATTTCTAGATTCTAATTTCTAAAATCCGAACGCTAATTTCTAACACAAGCACACTAGCACACTTCCACACTAGCACACTAAAACTGGTACCCCGGGCGGGACTTGAACCCGCACAGCCATTACTGGCCACAGGATTTTCTTACCAACTACGTTTTTCAACGCTTCCGACGATCGGAATTTGTGGTCTGGACTTTCTCTTTACCATAGTCTTACGACTTTAGGTACTGCCTGTTAAGTCTCTACACCTTTCCCTTTTTAGGGACTTGGCTCGGGATTACCTGGTCAGCTTGCTGACACGGGCTTCCCCGAATTTAAGCAGTTCTACTCCCAGAATTTCTTCTGAGGCACTCAAATCTTTAAGTCCTGCGTGTCTACCGATTCCACCACCAGGGCAGACTTGCGTCTAAAAAAAAATCCCGATCTTAAAGACCGGGATTTCGAGCGAGAAACGAGACTCGAACTCGCGACCCTAACCTTGGCAAGGTTATGCTCTACCAACTGAGCTATTCTCGCTTGTGTATAAGAACTTTTGGGACGGCAAATGTATAACGGATATTGATATCTACAAATACTAAAGTCAATTTTTTTTATTTCAATGCCGAATTTTTTTCGAAGTAACTCATTATCACCCGGATGGCACCACTTTCACGTCGAATTATTTCTTCATTACGATGGCCCATCTCACCACATAAATCGTCATCTTCCATCATCTCAGCGAGTTTTTTCGTCAATTCCTCCGTTGTATCGGCAGTGGCTGCGCCTTTTTCTGCCACCAATAAGCGCGCTTCATCAAATTTCTGATGGTTGGGGCCATACGCGACCGGTATACCATATACTGCGGCTTCCAAAGCATTGTGAAGCCCCCTGCCAAAGCCTCCTCCGATCAACGCCACGTTTCCATAGCGGTATAAAGCGGACAACATCCCAATATTGTCAATCACCATAACGGATCCGTTGAATGAAGCACTGTACTGTGAATACCGAATCGCTTTACCGCTACCGCAATGGGCAATAAACTGATCAATGGCAGATTGATCCATCTCATGCGGAGCGACGATGTAACACCATTCTTTAGAAAAACGGGAGGCCATCAACGATTGAATGATCCGTTGTTCTGCTTCATACGAACTTCCTACGATAAGGGCTTTCCTGCGCCCGATGAATTGCTCAACCTTTTCAATGCGTCGTTTTTCTTCGGCGATTTCAATCACCCGATCATAGCGTGTATCTCCGGCTACCGTGCATGGAAATTCTCCTAAACCGTTCAAAAGTCGCAGAGATGATTGGTTTTGTAGAAAAAAATGATCGACACAGCTCAATACACGTTTCCAAAACGATTGTTGAAAGCCAAAGAAACGTTGACCTTCTCTGAAGATGGCACTGATTACTACGAGCGGAATGCGCGATTTTTTTAATTCAAAAAAATAATTGGCCCAATACTCGTATTTGATAAACACGGCCGTATCCGGCTTCAATTCCGCTATCCAGCGCTTGGCGTTGGACGGAGTGTCTGCTGGCAAATACACTACCAAATCTGCACCACTGTAGTTTTTACGAATTTCGTAGCCGCTTGGGCTGAAAAAAGTGAGCACTATTTTAATTTCAGCGTCACTCTTTTTGATGGCTTCAATAATGGGCCTGCCTTGCTCAAACTCGCCGAGTGAGGCGGCATGAAACCAATACACCTTGCCCTTTTGTTGTGAACGCCAATCAGCTATTTTTTCAAAGACACCTCGACGCCCGTCTGTCCACAATTTGGCCTTGGGATGAAACAAAGAGGCCAACCGAAGGACAGCGGTATAGCCATAAATGCCGGCGTTATATAGCGAGTGAAACATAAGATCAATTATAATAAAACTGATCCGGTGTACGCTGATACAAATGCAATGTCCAACCAATACGTACACCAAACAAGTTGTCTCTGCGCTTGGCGTTATCCGTTATTCCTGTATCAAAATTCAAATCGCGACGACCTTGTGTAAAGCCTTGATACGCCTCAACACCTACAATGAAATTGACCAACTTATTATTGCTCATCAAGTAATATCCTAAAAATTCATATGCAGTCAAACCATTGGTCAGTCGATCATAACCTTTCAAATAATCGTCTTCCAAAAAACGTATCTCATTTTCTTGATGCTCAATACGAATTTTATGCTGCATGAATCCAATGCCACCCATCACGAGCAATCCACTATTCGGATTGGGCCCCAACTGACTGAATATTCGCCCAAAATTGGCTGTTACGGTATAACCGCGTTCTTGAATATATACTTTGGCAATCTGTCCTTGATTGTCCAATATCTCTCCGGCATCAGTGGCCAGATTAGACAACAATCCCGGCTCAGAAACACGCTTCCCAAAGATATAGGTGCCTTGAATTCCATAATACCAATTGGTTTTACTCTTGATATGAAATCCAAGTCCCAAACCGCCATTATTGCCAAACCGGTCTGCCATATCGCCTCCCGGGGAATGGTAGCAATACGAAATGGTAAAATGCGGATTGAATAAACTTGAATCGCGCACTTGAAACTGTCCTGAAGCATTCAATGCCACTAGAATTAGGCTAAAAAGGAATACCGATAACTTCATACAACAAAGAAACAGCAGTTCATCTTATTTTTGACGAAAATTTTTTTTAATGAATTCAATTCAAATGGTCGACCTCAAGGGTCAATACGATAAGATTCAACAAGATATCGATAATGCTGTGCTCGCCACAATTCGTTCTTCTGTATTTATTGGAGGAAATGAGGTGAAGTCATTTCAGGAAGAATTAGAAGCGTACTTGGGCGTAAAACATGTCATCCCATGCGCAAACGGAACGGATGCGCTGCAAATCGCCATGATGGCGCTTGATCTCCAGCCCGGAGATGAAGTGATCACGGCCTCTTTCACCTATGTTGCGACTGCTGAGGTCATTGCACTGCTCAAACTAAAACCTGTCTTGGTAGATGTAAATCCTGATACGTTCGCGATTGATTTGAATGCCATAGAAAGGGCAATCACACCGAAAACAAAAGCCATAGTACCTGTGCACCTTTTTGGTCAATGCGCAGAAATGGAAGATTTGATGGCTTTAGCAAAAAAACACAATCTTTATGTGATTGAAGACACAGCGCAAGCCATTGGAGCGAAATACACTTTTGCTGATGGCTCAATCGCAAGTGCTGGTTGCATAGGTCACATCGGAGCAACAAGTTTTTTTCCTTCAAAAAATCTTGGCTGCTACGGCGACGGCGGAGCACTCTTTACCAATGATGATGAATTGGCGAAAAAAATGCGCATGATTGCGAATCATGGACAAGTGGTGCGTTACTATCATGATGTTGTAGGTGTCAATTCACGCTTGGACGCCATTCAAGCAGCCATCCTCCGCATCAAGTTGCGTCATTTGGATGCGTATTCGGAAGCTCGAAAAAATGCGGCCGACTTTTATGATGCCTCTTTCGCTTCAGAATCAAAATTGCGTACACCCGCAAGAGCAAAGAATTCTACGCACGTTTTTCATCAATACACTTTAGTGACGGACGGTATAGATCGCTTTGCACTTCAAGAATTCTTGGCATCCAAGGGCATTCCAGCAATGGTGTATTATCCCGTGCCTTTGCATATGCAAAAGGCCTACACGGATCCGCGATATAAAGAAGGTGACTTTCCCGTTACGGAGGATTTATGCAAACGCGTTATTTCTTTACCAATGCACACAGAACTTACCGACGAACAGCTCAATTTCATCACTTCGTCGGTCAAAGAATTTTTACATAAATAATTCAATGTTTAGATTTAAAACCCCTTCCTTCGAAGGGGTTTTTTATTTTAGCCTAAATTCTTTATCATGAAAATACTTTACACTATTGCATTTGTATTGTTTTCCTTAGTGGGAATCGCACAGATGTATACATCATTGACTCCCATGCAAACAGGGCGCTCCGCGCATGCGGTGGCCATAATCAATCCCAATCAAGGTAATTATTCCATTAGCAATTTCTTTATCAGTGGTGGCTGGGATGGAGGCGCTGTGACCTCAGCTTGCGAATTTGATGGCGAAATCTATGACATGAACTATCCACGCATGGATCATACTTGCAATGCTTTTGGTTCTAAAATACTAATTGCAGGCGGATATGATGGCAGCTCCACGAACTATAACAGCACGGAGATTTTCGACACACAAACGCTTGAAATTCTCGATGGTCCTGAAATGGACTTTGGCCGCAGTTATCACCGCAGTGTCAATCTCGCTGATGGTCGCATTTTGATTACTGGCGGTTTTGATGGCTCAAACTACTTGTCTTCTTGTGAAATCTTCGATCCCCAAACGGAAGAATTCACAACTACAGGTAGTATGAACTATGCCCGCAGCTCACATACCATCAACCTCATGGACGATGGCCGAGTGGTAGTGACGGGAGGATTCAATCCAGCCTATAATTTTCAAATGGTAGAGTGTGAAATATTCGATCCGACAACCGGCGTTTGGACGGCCTTGCCAAGTATGAACTATAGCCGCGACAATCACGGCGCTGCCGTTTATGGCAATTATGTTTTTGTCGCCGGTGGCCGTGAATACAACGCCACTGATAACCTCTTTCAAGGACGTCAAGAATTCGAAATGCTCGATGTGACTTCTGGCGAGTGGGTCAACATTGGCTATACACTCGGAAGGCATTCATACAATGATCTTCACGTCTTCAATGTAACAGACGGAGTAGTTGAATTGCTCATTCCCGGAAGCACGATCAATAGTGGCATTGATATCACGTTGACTTATTCCAATGCTGAAGTCGTTGAAGTAGAACTAGCAAATCCGGATGCCTATCCATATTATGTATACATCATGCAAGGAATGGGCCCCGTGCCGCTGGGAGGAAGCTATGATTACGCAAGTATTCCTTACAATGTGGAGTCTTCTTCTACGTCATTGAAAAATGAAGTTGCTCTCTTTGGAGGACTTGATGAATTCGGAGATATGACTGAATCAGGGCTTTTTTATCTAGACTACGTGAATGTTTTGGAACAGGATTTCAACAAAGCAAATGTGTTTCCGAATCCCACGTCAACAACATCTACGTTACAAATGAAAGTCGCCGATCAATATGTTGTTTCTGTCCTTGATGCCACAGGCAAAACAATTTCAAAAAACATACTGAACGGCGACCGGCTCGAATTGGGAAATCTCTCTTCAGGCCTTTATTTCATTCATGTTTCCAATGAATTTGGTACATCAACCTTGAAGTGGATTGTGAATTAAAATTCGATCTTATAACTAATTATCGGAATGAGCGGCACCTAATCTATATCCGACCGAATATTCATTCTGTTCATTGAAATTCTGTTGGTAGCCGACTTGGAATATATTGTAGAATTGATGAATACCCGTTCTGAAATGGATTTGCGCGAAATCTTCATGGTCATAGGACAATTCCAATTGGTGGTATCCTTTTTTACATAACTGAAAATAACAATCGATCCCTCCGTCAAAGTATCCGCAAAATTGAACAGGGCTATTTGGGTGCGCCCCAGTTGAGCATAGTTGAAAAGACCAGCCAATTGCATGCCGCGTTGAAAAGTATGGCTGGAATTGAAAAGCCTGCGGATGTGAAACCGGGCATAGCTACAAAGAGGTTGATACATCGATTTGAATATGTATTCAAAAGCTGGCAAATACCCCTAGTCGGGGGTGTTTTTTATTGTGTTGTTAATAAAAATGTATGAGATTCTTTATGATATTGAAAAAATCAATCAAAAATTAAAGTTGGACAAAAACCGAGGCTTTGGCCTGTTATTTCAGGGGAAAGAGCATAAATGTGAAAAATGCGCGACTAAGATTTAATGTATTGATATACAGTGTTTATGGTTGATTTTGATTTTGAGAAATGAGGGCAATTCGAGTCTTTTTTTTTGAAATTCAGTAGGTTCAATACGAGTCGGTGTCTGATGTTGAAAATGTTGAAAAGATGTCTTTTTATTGGACTTTTTCGCGCTGAAACGCCTGTAAATACTGGGTGTTTAGAAGTATTTTGCGAAAATAGATAATATTTTTGCTTGGGGTATTGCACGAATGAAATCTCGGTGTACATTTGCAGCCCGTTTTTAGGCCCAATACACTCGGCCGAAATGACGTGAAAAAAAGGAACTTAGAATAATGCCAACAGTTCAGCAACTAATAAGAAAAGGACGCGAGCCAAAAACTTACCGCAGTAAGTCAGCCGCCTTGACCTCATGCCCACAACGCAGAGGCGTATGCACAAAAGTGTATACCACTACTCCTAAGAAGCCTAACTCAGCGCTTCGTA
>JBMOFW010000107.1:0-9884 GCA_049318685.1 Flavobacteriales bacterium | reverse complement strand
TAAACTAACTCAAGTCGCACTCGATAATGCCGGTAATCCCGTGATTGCGGGAGAAAATTACAATGGTTATCTTGATCTAGATCCTGGCCTCAACACGAATGAAGTAGATGGGCTTCACCGATTATTCTATGAAAAATTGACCGCGTCAGGCAATTTGGTTTGGGCCAAATCGCTAACTGGCTACTCTAATTTCGATGCCATTTTCACCGAACTATTGATTGACGCATCGAATAATATTTTCTTGAGTGGGCATTTTCAATCCATCATCGACTTTGATCCGGGATCAGGCGCCTATGAATTCAACGGCAATGGCCCGGCAGACGGATTCATTGCTAAGTATGCTTCCAACGGAGATTTCAGTTGGGTTCGAACGTTCTTCAACGGCACAGGGCCAGTTTATTTCAACGATATAGACATGACTTCTACTGGCAAAATCATTGCAACTGGTTCATACAGCTATACAACAGATTTCGATCCCGATTTGATCAACACATACAATCTCGAAACGCCCTCCTATACTCCACGCGGCTTCCTGCTTCAACTTAGTAATACTGGCATATTTGAATGGGCTCAAAATCTCACTTCTGATGTCGAATCATCAGGCATTCAAATTAACTGTGACGACAACGACGGTATTATGGTGGCGGGATACTTCACATCCACCGCAGATCTTGATCCTAACCCCAACAATACATTCAATGTTACTTCCACTGGTGTTCAAGATATTTTCATGACCAAGTTTGATCAAGACGGAGCATTTATTTATGCCAATACGATGGGCTCCACAACGGATGATCGCATTACCGCAATGCAACGCATCTCTGGTACGAACTACTATATTACCGCAGGCTATTTTGAAAACACGATCGATCTCGATCCAAATTCCAGCGTCAACACTCTGTCTAGCGCACAAATTCGAGATACATTCATCGCTTTATATGCTGAATGCTCCGCTCAAGCAGTCACTATTCAAGATGTGGGATGTGGTGAATATGAATGGAACAATTCGTTCTATGTAGAAAGTGGAACCTATACCCAAACGCTCATCTCCCAAAGTGGTTGTGATAGTATCGTAACACTCGAACTAACCATAGCCCTACCCACTTCAAGTAACCTGGTTCAAACAGCGTGTGATAGTTATACTATCCTTGATCAAACACTTACCGAATCGGGAAATTACACACTGAATACACTCAATGCCCTTGGTTGTGACAGTACGATCTTACTATCGCTGACTATCGAGCCTATGCCTAGTTTTGAAATATCTATCGATGGAAATACAATGACGAGTTCTTTCGGAGATAGCTACCAATGGGTTGAATGCAATGGAGAAGGTGAATACCTCGAAATCGAAGGTGCCAACGAACAAAGCTTCTCACCAGCAGTTTCCGGAAACTATGCCGTTCTGGTTTCCTCTGGAACATGTTCTTCATACAGTGACTGTGTTGAATTTACCTACATTGATGTGAATGAATTGTCGCCGTTTACCATAAACGTCTATCCCAATCCGGCAAACGACATTATTCAAATCACAGCGCACAACTTGATCGGAAATCAACCATTTTTGATATCCGATGCGACAGGCCGCATTGTGCTTGAAATTTATATGAATGCGAACACTAAAACCATTAATATATCTTCATTGTCTCCTGGAATGTATATCCTACGTTCCAGTTTGGGTCAATCGCTTTCATTTATCAAAGAGTAAAGAAAGAAAACACTTAAAAAAACCACAATGCCATGTTGCATTGTGGTTTTTTTTTTGAAATACCTCCTCGAAAAAATGGATTCGCATTCATATTCCAACTACCTTGGAAGAACTCTAGACATAGCATACATGATCACCATTGACAACTATCTTGACCCTCACTACATCCACCGCAGCAATTGGCTACGAGCAGCAGTATTGGGCGCAAACGACGGCATAATTTCAATTACTAGTCTCGCCATTGGTGTTGCTACAGCCAGTTCATCACGAGATCCCATTGTATTGGCTACAGTGGCTGGTCTGGTCGCCGGAGCGCTATCTATGGCAGCCGGAGAATATGTTTCGGTAAGTTCACAAACCGATATAGAAAAAGCAGACATTGAGCGTGAGAAAAAAGAACTGGAAGAAATGCCCGAAGAAGAATTGCATATCCTTGCTCAGATATACGAAAAGCGCGGATTGAAAAAAGAGACGGCCATGCAAGTAGCCATTGAATTGACAGAAAAAAACGCACTAGAAGCGCATATCCGAGACGAATTGGGCATCAATGAAATTAGCCAAGCCAAACCGATTCAAGCCGCCCTTGCATCAGGTGCCGCTTTTAGTATTGGCGGAATCCTCCCCCTGCTTGTGGTCCTCTTTGCTCCTGTGATAGAAATGGAATATTGGCTATACGGCTTCACCATTTTCTTTCTAATCGTTCTTGGAGCAACTGCCGCTAAAACAGGGGGATCAAGCATCCCTAAAGCTATTCTTCGCATCACAATCTGGGGAACCATTGCGATGGTCATCTCAGGCGGAGTCGGTTATATATTCGGAATCAACGTTTAATCCAATAAAAATTCATGACCACCACTCCAGAACACAATGAGCGCATCGCGAAAATGACCTTCGCTTCTGTGTACCCTCATTATGTCACTAAAGTGCAACGAAAGGGAAGAACAGTCGAAGAATTGAACGACATTATTACATGGCTCACTGGATTTAGTGAGAAACAACTGCAAGAACTCATTGAAGAAAAAGTCACCTTTCAAGTCTTCTTCGATCGTGCTAAACTGAATCCCTTTGCGGAGAAAATAAAAGGAATGATCTGCGGTTATCGCATCGAAGAAATAGACAATCTACTCACTAAAAAAGTTCGGTACCTCGACAAAGTTGTTGATGACCTCGCCAAAGGCAAATCACTTCAAAAAATAAAATTCGAAGTTTAAATGAATATTCTTCCAGCGATAATCTTCCTTTTATTCCTTGCCTTTGGACAAGCCAGTGGTCAATCTTTTCAGGTGGTGTCGTATAATATTCGATACAATAATCCGGAAGATGGAATCGACAATTGGGATAAACGACGTGAGACAGTGGCTGAAACCATTTTCCAACTGGAAAATGATATCATAGGTTTACAAGAAGTGCTATATGGACAATTGGTGTACTTGCAAAATCGACCTGAAGCAATCAATTATGAATCATGGGGCCAAGGACGTGACGACGGAGAATATGCGGGCGAGTTTTCACCTATTCTTTTCAATATAAATAAATTCACGCGGTACCAAGGAGAAATGAAGTGGCTTTCTGAAACGCCCGACACCCCGAGCACCGGTTGGGATGCCGCGTGCAGGCGAATAGTTACCATAGCTCATCTTCTTTGTAGAGAAAACGGAGCAAGGGTCACTGTACTGAATACCCATTTCGATCATCAAGGAAAGGTTGCCCGTGAAAACAGCGTGAAAATAATCGCAGAATTGGTGAGAAAATACAAAGCTAATGGTAACGCTGTGGTAGTCTTAGGCGATTTTAATACCACACCGCGCGATCCAATACTCAAGCCATTCAAAGACTTATTAAAAGATGCTTGTCCCAGAAAATGGCGCAGAAAATCGACTTTCAACGCTTTCAAAGAAAAAGCAGTGCGCCGCAAACACATCGATTATATCTGGTATTCTCCAAAAGATTTCGAATCATCGAACTACGTCATTCAATCCCCAAAAACAAACGCGGGTCGTCAGGCATCCGACCATTATTTGGTGAAGGCGACACTCAAATTTCATTAACAACATCCAGCGAGTAATACTTGCCCTAGTCACCCCGCAGATCATGACCACCAACAATGGATGCCGATTGGCTATTCAATGAGCTTTCCGATCAATTATCAAAACAAGCTTGGTTCTTAATCATCTGTTAACATTAGTATTGCATAAACAAAAGAACTGAAAGAGAACTTTGCTGTCTTTAGTAGCATTGATTACCATGAAAAAACTCAGTACTTTATTCTTCTTGATCATTCTGATTTCGCTCAACATTCAGGGCCAAATTTCAATATTAGAAGCACGAACATTAGGTGTCGGAAACGTAGTGACCATTAAAGGCATTATCACCAATGGAAGCGAACTTGGTCCGATTCGATATATCCAAGATCAAACTGCGGCTACTGCCCTCTACTTCCCCTCTATTACCAACAACTTCATGAGAGGAGATAGCGTGCAAGTTACCGGTACACTGGTCGATTTCAACGGTTTGATGGAAATGAATCCCATTACTGCCAATACGTTGATCAATTCAGGCAATATGCAACCGGAACCATTGGTGCTTACTCCATCACAAATGAGCGAACAACATGAAAGTAAGCTTACGCGCATCAACGGAGTGACATTTGCACTTGGAGGCGGCGCATTTACTGGCGGACAATCTTACACCTTTACGGATATGAATGGTGAATCCGCGACCATTTTTGTACGCAACGGTCATCCACTAGTAGGACAAACTATTCCCATCAGTGCTGTTGATCTCATCGGATTGACCTCACAATATCAAACCATTTATCAATTGCTGCTTCGTGACGCAAACGATATTATTCCAACCGCATCAATCAATATCGTAAGTCCCGTAGCTGTTTCAAATCTTTCTCAATCCGGGTTTACATTAAGTTGGGACACCGACATTTCGGGAACAACTGAAGTGGCCTATGGATTGACTTCCGACTTAGAATTGGGCACCATAGATTTTTCTTCTACAGGAATCTCACATACCGCGGACTTGTCAGGCTTGGATCCAGGTATGATTTACTATTGTCAGGCCTTCAGCGTAGCGGGCTCGGACACTGCATTCTCAGCCATTACTCCTTTCGGAACGGTTTCTCTCTCTACCGGTGAAATTCTTGCATATTTCAACAGTTCATATGATGCCACCTATGCTACTGAGCAAGAAGCGCAGCTTTTATATCATAGCATAGATGATACACTCATAGCCTACATCAATCGCGCAGAGTACACTCTCGACTTGACCATTTACGATTTTGATAATTCGAATATCACGAATATCTCAGAAGCCATCAACGCTGCTTATGATCGTGGTGTTCAAGTGCGATTTATTTCGGATGCAGAACAAGATCCAACCAATTTAGGTGTACTCGACCTCAACCCGGCCATTCAGCGCATTATCAGTCCAATTGGTGCTTCATACAATATCATGCACAATAAATTTGTGATCATTGATGCATTCCACGAAGATCCTGAAAAACCGATTGTTTGGACCGGATCTACCAACTGGACCGATCGTCAAATCAATCGCGATCCAAATAGTGCAATCATTGTTCAAGATCAAACCTTGGCGAAAGCATATACCTTAGAATTCGAAGAAATGTGGGGAAGCAACACTGGGATTGCTGATTTGAGCGCTTCGAAATTCGGTCAATTCAAAACCAACAATACACCACATGAATTTTTAATTGGTGGAAAACGTGTTGAATGCTATTTCAGCCCGAGTGATGCAACTAATAATGAAATTCTCAACAATATCGCTGCTGCAGAGCATAATATCTATTTTGCTTCTATGCTCATTACACGCAATGATTTGGCTACTGCTCTAGTCAACCAATTCAACGCGGGTATTGATGTCAAAGGTGTTATTGATGACAGCACTTCTACTTTGCAATACGACGTATTGATTGGCGGTTTAGGCTACGATCGATTGAAAGACTGCGAAGATTCAACTGTTTACATGCACCACAAATACATGTTGATCGATGTGGACCAACCAGCAAGCGATCCTACGCTTTGGGTGGGTTCTCACAACTGGTCAAACAGCGCAAACACGCGCAATGATGAAAACACATTGGTGATCCACGACATGAATTTGGTAAATCAGTATTACCAAGAATTCATGGCCCGTTTCCAACAGCTTCCGATCGATACAGCTTCGGCACCAGATATCGAAGCTCCCGAAATTACTTGTAGTGAAAACATCCTTATTGAATTGCTTCCTCCGGCCAATTTCACCACAGTTACTATTCCGGTGCCTTCAGCCAGCGACAATGTAAGCGTTTTTGAAATTACGAGCGATTATAACGGAACCGCTGAAGTATCTGGTATATTCTTCCCTGGTGAGACGGTGGTGACTTACACAGCTACAGATCCTTCCGGCAACACCGCAACGTGCAGCACTTCAGTAACCATTGTCGTTCTTCCAGACAACATTGCACCGGAAATCACTTGTCCTGATGATATCTCCGTTACAGTCACTTCACCAGACACCAATGCAGATGTTGTTATTGACGCGCCCTCTGTTTCGGATAATGTTGGAGTAGTTACGATATCCAACAGTTTCAATCAATCTCAAGACGCTTCAGGAACGTATCCGGCAGGCACTACTTTGGTTGAATATGTGGCTACCGATGCAGCCGGTAATCAAACAACATGTAGTTTCAGCGTAACCGTTGAAGTGGTTCAAAGTGTAGTTGATCAGGATGAATTGGAAATTGCTGTTTATCCAAATCCTGCACAAGATTTCATTACTATTTCTTCTTCACAAAAGGTAGAAAGAATGCGCATTTTCGATATCACCGGAAAAGTGGTCGCGGATAAAAAGAATCCACAGAGCACATCGACACTCGATATCTCGATGTTATCAAAAGGAATATATATTGTCGAGTTAAAACACGGACAATCGACGAAACGAATTCGATTCAATAAAATATAAAGAACAACAAAAGAGCCCCTACGGGGCTCTTTTCAACTTCACGATCCTATTGTTTACCTAAAATTCCAAGGGGAAAAAACGAGAACAAGAATAAGAACTAGAACGAGAACTAGAACGAGAATTCTAAAAATCTATACTTCTAATATTCTAATTCTCTAACCATCTATCTCTAGCATACTAGCACACTAGCATTTTAGCACACTAGAAATCAATCTTCTTCCGTTTCGAAAAACTCTTTGAACTTCTGCAAGAAGCTTATGCGGCGTTCTTTCGCTTTGGGTTGTTCCACTTGTGGTTCTTCCACTTCTGTGGAGGTGGTCTCATTAAGCGAATCCTCTTCTTCTATTCTGCTCGCGCGGCTAACATTGCTGCTACGAATTTCGTTTTTCTCCATTCGTTCCAATCCATCAATCACCAAGCCCACGCCGGTGCTCAATGAAGGTTGCAACATATCTCCAGATGGAGCACTGGCAACGTGTTCGTTCGGGTAACCCACACGGCAGCTCAATCCTGTAATATATTCTACCAATTGCTTCATGTGCTTCAATTGCGCACCACCACCGGTGATCACGATTCCACCTATGAGTTGCTTTTCGAAGCCACTGCTTTTGATTTCATAATGCACGTGCTCAAGAATTTCAGTCATGCGTGCCTCAATAATATGCGCGAGATTTTTCACGCTTATTTCTTTGGGCTCACGACCTTTCAATCCAGGAATCACAACGATATCCGTGTCTTTATTTTCAACAGCAAGAGCGCTACCAAATTTCACTTTCAACAATTCCGCTTGATTGCGCATGATTGTGCAGCCTTGCTTGATGTCTTCGGTGATGATATTTCCACCAAAAGGAATCACCGCTGTATGGCGAATAATACCATCTTGGAAAATGGCGATATCGGTTGTGCCGCCTCCAATATCAATCAACGCCACACCGGCTTCTTTTTCTTCAGCGCTTAAAGCAGCTGCAGAACTTGCCAAGGGCTCCAAGGTCACTTCATCTACTTTGAGACCGGCCTTGGTCACGCATTTGTAGATATTGCGAATAGCGGTCATCTGACCGGTAATGATATGGAAGTTGGCTTGCAAGCGTGCACCACACATACCAATCGGTTCTTTGATACCCGATTCCGCATCAATCGTATATTCCTGAGGCAATACGTGGATGATTTCCTCACCGGGAAGCATGGCCAAATTGTACATGTCTTCGATCAAGGCATCAATATCGTATTGTGTGATCTCATCTTCCGAATTCTTGCGCGTGCGCATGCCATTGTATTGAAGGCTTTTGATGTGCTGACCGGCAATACCGACATTGACCACTTTGATGTCTACGCCACTGCGCTCAGACGCTTCTTCAACAGCTTTCTTGATGCTGGCTACAGTTTTCTCAATATTGGCAACCACACCGCGACTAACGCCGATGCTTTCGCTTTTCCCGATACCGAGAATTTCGATTTTGCCATTTTCAGTGCGACGTCCTACCAGACACGCAATTTTGGTTGTTCCAATGTCAAGGCCGACAATGAGATCTTGGTTCATATGATTCCTATTCGTTTACTGTTTTCGTTCACAAACCACTTGTCCTTCAAATTCTAGATGAATGCTCTCGTAAATATTGAGGTCGCGGGTTTGCAGTGTATTGGCATAAAAAGTCTTTAACTTTTTAAATTTCTTGTCGAGATGATTCACATCTCCAATGTAGATCCTGTGGTTTCCAACGCGTGGAATGATCTGAACAGTGCGCGAATGATCGATATATACATGCTCTACCTGTGCCATCAGAAATTCGTCCTTCCTGATATGTTGGGTAAAAAAGTAGATATCGTCCAACATCGACCGGTATGCCCAGTCGCTATTTTGGCGCGCTTCTAAAATCGAGCCTGAAATTGTTTTTTCCTGGATAATTCCGGTGAACACCGGCAATTTGATCGCATACCCACCGGTCACAGGCATCGTAAAACCTTCTTGGTCAATATATAAACTTGAGCCATCCTGATTAATCACCCGCGCTATAGGCAAGCGCTGATCGATATGAATCATGACCCGACCATCTACTGTGGTATACACATCGGCATTCTTTACCGAAGGATTTTTCATGATTTTCTCTCGCAATACATCCACCTTGATGGCCGAAATCGACTTGCCCACAAGGCTATCTTTCTTCGTCTGTACCAAGGCCAACACTTCTGCTGGGGTAATGAAGTAACGTCCGTTTTGATCGGCAATCTCCACCTCCACTTTCCAACAATGTTCGCTTTGTTGCTTTTCACCGGCCAAGAAAAAGATGGCCACGATGCCAACCAACACCAAAACTCCTAGTGAATAAATCAACACACGCTTCGCTTTGCCCTTCTTTTTCTTGACAGGGGCAACGGGTTCAGAAACCGGTGAAACCGGCGTCTCTTCTGGCTCGTCGTATGTTTTGAATTGGTTGCTCACAGTGGGGTTTTGGCCTTTTTCGACCTTTAACTTTAATCCCACTAAAATCTATATATGACCGGCTTATTCGCCCAATATTTCAAAGAGTTATCCAACCCAGAGTGTTAGTTAAGGGCAAACATCAAGGCTTGAAGTTTGAAGTTTGAAGGCTGAAGTTTGAAATATGACCATACCTGAAGCCTGCCCTTCGACTCCGGTCATCCACTCGCTAGCGCTCTTGGATGACCTTCGCTCAGGGACCATTCAATTCGCGCACAAATCAGAATGCGGTGTAGTGAAAAACTCCGTTTTTCACTACACCGCATTCCCCCGTCAAGCGAGTACTCTCGGTGCCTGAGCGCAGTGAACGAATTTGAGCGAAGCGAAAAAGCGTGAACGGAGTCGAAGGCTGATCAGGGGAAGGACTGTCGCCAGCCCGCCTAAATCCGTTTCTTGATATCATCACTCGCCGTCTTGCGATCGCGCGCTTTGATGTTTTGGTTACCGAAATTATAGCTGAAACTCGCTCTGAACTGACGTGATTCCCATCCGCCTTTGGCATCCATATACAATCCGCCGTAATCCGAAACACCGCGCCAGCGTGAACTCCAGAATACGTCGCCGACAGATAGACGCAATGCGGCTTTATCATCCATAAAGGTTTTTTTCATGCCCAAATCCAAGCTCCAAAGCGGATCGTTTTTAAATGTGCCGCCCCAAACACCCGGACCGCTATACCAACCACTCACTTCAAAGCCGAGCGATTTGCTCACGGTAAAACTATTT
>JBMOFW010000106.1:0-9918 GCA_049318685.1 Flavobacteriales bacterium | reverse complement strand
GAATTATCTCAAGAGCAGTAAATGACCTTCAAGCTCTTTTCGCTCACCGGTAGTTTTTGAAATCACTTTGGCGCGCCATTGATAAATTCCATCTTGGGCAAAATAATCGCCTCCTTTGACTGCTCCGGTCCAAACTACATTGGGATCAGCGGTTTCAAAAATAACATCGCCCCAATGATTGAATACCTGTAGTACAAAACGTGATTCATCTATATCGGTTCCATACAATTGCCAAACATCGTTGATGCCATCGCCATTTGGAGTGAATGAGTTTGGAATATAATATTGAAACAAGTCAGCAATCACAACATCTCCCAGATAAATATCCGTGCAGTTGTGGATGTCTGTAACAGTCAATTGCACAGGATATGTTCCCCCAACACCCAGTGGAAATTCAAAAATGGGGTTTTGCTCAGCACTACCACCAATAGCTGCGGGATAGTCAAACAACCACTCATAAGTCTCGATGGTACCGACAGATAAATCATGGAATTGAATCGTGGTATTTAATGCATCCGTAGGTTGTGGTGTAGCATAAAACTCTGCAATTGGCAAAGCATATTGTGTGGCGATATTGTCGAAAGTGGCCTCATAAGTGCATCCAATAGCAGAAGTCAACAATAGCGTAACATCATACACACCGGGTGAATCGAAAAGTTTGGTAAACTCATCATCGTTCGCCACAGTGGTCCCATCACTAAAAGTCCACAAACTATTGTTATATAGACTTGGATCAACGAGGTTAGTAAAGGTAAACGTATAAGGATAACATGCTGCACTGGTATCGACTTCTGCAAGCACAGTCACAGGCTGCTCCACAATAATATTTCTACAAGCGGTAATAACGAAGCCGCAATCGTCAGTTATTGTCAAGCAGGCATCTCCGGTAATTGTCGGAGAATATGTCAACGATGATGTTACACCAATAGTAGATCCATTGTAAGTCCATTCATACTGAAATGGAGCTTGACCATTATTGATACTTGCTGGAGCTAAATCAACACTTCCACCCAAACAAATCGCGGTGTCTAATTCCATCGTTAATTCTGTGGGAAGCGCCATTTCGATAGTTAAAACGGCACTTGTTTCACAGTTATTCATAGTTACAGTATGTGTGTAGTCACCGGGCATCATCGTTGCCGGATCAAATTGTCCGTCAGCAATGACTGTTCCTGTTGCGTCAGACCAAACACCGGTATTTGTTGGATTGCCCAGAAGTTGAGAACGCATGTCAAATGAAGGATCTGTGCTGCAGATAGTAATCGTATTATCAAGTCCGGGATCGCCCATTGGATCAATACTCACTACAACATCATCAGTGGATTCACAATCAGGATGGCCAACAGGATAACCCACCAATGTAAATGTGGTTTGCTGATCAAGGCTGATTACATCTGGTGTAGGAATACTCGGATCATCCAAGAATTCATCAGGTGTCCAAATCCAGGTGTATTGAGGACCGCCATTTCCGCATCCTACAGTGAACTCAAGTTCAACTTGTGCGCCAGAGCCACATGAAACTGAGCCATCGGTATCTAACGTCATGGTTAAACATCCCGTGGTGTTTGTGGCTGTCCAGGTTTGTCCAGCCATAGTCCCTGTAATAAAGGAGGCCAAAACCGGAGCAGTTGTATCTTCCCCATCATAAATGGTGATGAAATCGCAACACGTTTCAAGCGTGCCTGCATTGAATGTAATATTCATGGCCGTTCCATCTCCAGGATCATCTGGGCAAAAGGTCCACGTCTGGAAGTCATTATCCGAAGGACAATAGTTGTAGTCTCCCGAGTCTGTAGAACAAGCAGGAGCCGGCATACCTACAAAACTTCCTTGCAATTCAACCGAACCGCAAGCAAACACTTGATCTGGACCAGCAGTGACCAACAACGGCTGGGTGAAAGTGACAGAAATAGTTGTGTCAAATTCACATCCGAAGCTATTCACCACGTGATAGGTATAATCATATGTACCAGGCGCAGGTGGATCGATAGTAATCACATCTGCGTTGAAATCAATTTCGGAAATATTCGGACCAGTCCAATAAGAACTGTCTGCATCGATTCCAATTGTTGGCGTAAACGTAGTTACACCAGGGAACAAAGCGGGATTGAAATTAATCCCCCAATAAAATATATAGCCATTGTCAATAGCTAAATTGTCTGTTACGCTAAAGGTCCAGGCACCATTGAGAGGGCATCCGACCATATCGCATAAATCTCCGTAGGCTTCGTATGTTCCTGAAGGCAAGCTTGTTCCTCCAGCATTTTCTCCCCACGTGCCATTCGATGCGGTGGGAGCCCAAGTATAATCGTAACCAATACCGGGATCAGTTCCACCGTCGTCTATGGCTTCACCAAGAAAAGTTCCGCCTCCTCCGTTCACACCCCATTCTACTAGACTTACAGTTGTTCCATTAGGACATGTAATGAAAATACCAAGGTCACCCATGTAACTATGTTCCATATTGACAAGCACTCCAAGAAGGTCGTCGCATGATTCAAGCACTGCATCGGGTTCAAAAAAGTCAAATTCTAACGAAGTAGAATAAGAAAAACCGGCGCCATCCGCCAAGTATGTCGTTCCCGCAACAACCTGAGGAGGAAGTGCAGTCCAAGTTACGTTTTGTGTTCCTGATCCATCTAAGGTCATCGTTTCTCCAAAACATGTTTCTTGACTTTCAATACCCGAGAAAATAGGTAGTGTAGAAACCAAGACTTGTAATGGATTAATATTTAAACTCTGACACCCATTATTGTCTTCTACTGTAAGGGAGACTATGTATTCCCCTGGTTCTGTAAAGGTGTGCGTAATGTTTTGTTGATTGGAAGCGTCTACAGTACCGTCGTCGAAATTCCAAATATAGTTGGCCAAAGTAAATCCAGGTGCAGCGCTTGAACCAACACCACTAAAGCTTACTGGGGAATCCATACAAACCGAAACCGTTTGGATGGTTGGATCATTTGGAGTCGGATTGGCGATAAATGAATTTGCTGTTGGAGGAGCGCAAGGAGTGGTACAGCTAATTTGTGCTTCAAATCCAGGGAAAGTTGTGTTGGCGGCTCCGTTAGGATCAAAAACCAATGTCAAACAACCCGTGACATTGGAAACGGTGCCGGTGACTTGTAAACCTTGCAAACCCGTTCCGGTGTAATCTCCGAGTGAATTGGCTGCATTCGAATCTCCATCGAAAATGCTCAAATAGTCACTATTGCCATTTCCAGGAGATGTTTGCAGAGCAAACGCACTAAAATCAAGCTGAATTACGTCACCAGGATTATCCGGACAAATGGTCATCGTGTAATGCGTATCTGGATATGCCGAACCTCCGCCGGCATCAAAAATTGATCCTGTACATGCGTTGATTGTTCCGTCTTGCATGCAATACAGGCCAGGTTGGCCACACTGACTCCATGCGCTTTGAACCCACAAAACAACGAAAAGAACAAGTAGAGCTTTTTTCATTATGGCTAAATAGATTATCTATATCCAAGACGCCGTTCAAGGGGTCTTAGTTGCAAATGTAAACCTATTCGACTGTTAAAAAAAGACCTTAACGTGCTATCAGAACATGCCCCTCATAGAGGTACTTGACATCATACTCGACATCTTGAATCTCAGCACGATAGAAATAGAGTCCGTCTTGAACGAAATAGCTGCCATTCTGGTATCCTCCGGTCCACGCCTGAGTAGGGTCTGTAGACTCAAATACCACGTCGCCCCATCGATTGAAAACCACCATGTGGTAGTTTAATGACGTAAACCCAGCTCCTTTGATTTGCCAAACATCGTTGATGCCATCCCCATCCGGCGTGAATGCGGAAGGAATATAAACATCGATGTCATCGCGAATAATAACTTGACGAACGGTGCTGTCTACACAACCAAACTGATTTGTCACCCAAAGTTGAACATTATAGGTTGCCGCAATTTCCGCCGGAAAGGTGAAAATGGTATCTGCACTATATCCGAAGCCCAATTGATCAAAAGTGTAAACGTACTCTGAGGCGTCGATTGAAACATCATTGAAATTGGCCGTCGTGTTTGGTAAGATCAATTCTGTCGGAGCTACGTTGAAAGCGGCGAATGGTGTTGGAAAAACAGAAACTGGTGAGGCAATGGTGTCATAGTAGATACACCCATTTTCATCAATTATTTCCAACCAAGGATAGTACGTGCCTTCGTTGTTGTATTGGTGATTTGCTGATCCCATGACTGAAATAGCATCGCCATCTTCAAAGTGCCAAATCATCGATTCAACATTTTGATACTCGGTATAGTCAGAGACCATTAAGACACTCAAAGGCTCACAACCGATAGGATTTGAAATAGAGAAAGTTGCGGGAATGGACGGATATGCTTGCACTGTGGTACAGGCTGTTTGTGTTGTGCCACATTGATCTTGAACAGTAGCGCAATATTCCGTTGGTTCAACTGCGATCACAAGTATATTGTCACCATTGATGTTTTGACCGGTTTCTGATGTCCAATTGATATCATACGGAGCTGTGCCACCAGTGATAGTTGGAGCTAGCACATTCACTTCAGCATTGAGACAAGCTTCATAAATTTCTTCCACATCGATAGTCATATCCACAGTTACTGAAACAGTCATGTCGTCCGTAACGAAACATTCCGGATGTCCTGTGGGAAACCCTGTCAGCGTATAGGTAGTAGTCGCTGTAATATTATCCAAAGTTGCCACCGGCGAATTTGATGGTGAAATATTGGTGGCAGGTGTCCAAGCCCATTGATAATCATAAGGAGATGCACAACTTACATCAAAATTCAATTCTGTTTGTGCACCACTAGCACAAGAAGAAGAACCGTCAGCTTGAATTTGTATCGTAAGACAACCATCTGCGTTGGTAGCAGTAAAGACCATACCTGACAAATCTCCGTAGAGTGGACCTGCTATAATTGGAGCTCCTGTATTATCGCCATCAAAAACATAAAATTCATCAAAGAAATTCTCGGTTGTTCCACTGTTAATGGTGATTTCGACAGCACTAATGCCGTCACCGGGATTATCGGGGCAAAAAGTTTGTATGTAATTTTCGTTATCTGAATAACAATACGTGTAGTTCCCTTCTGCAACCGTGCAAACAGGAGTAGGTATTCCAACGAAACCTCCTTCAACTAAAAGTGGTTCACAATTGTACACTAAATCCGGACCTGCGGTAATGAATGGTGCCTGCTCTACAACAATCGTAATGGTTGTATCATACCCGCATCCAAAATTGTTAACGACACTGTATACATACTCATAGGTGCCAGGCTCGGTGAGATTAATCGTAATGTCGTCATGAAAGCCGTCTAAATAATCAATGCCAGGTCCGCTCCAATAAGAACTATCTGCATCCAATCCCACTGTCGGGGTGAATGTCGTAATTCCTGGATATAAACTTGGATCGAAATTGACTCCCCAAGCGAAAATGTATCCATTGTCGATACCAATATTGTCAGTTACCGTGAAGGTCCATGAACCATTCAGTGGACATCCAACCAAATCACAAAGGTCTTGCTGCGATTGGTAAGTGCCAGCCGGAAGAATATCCACTCCAGCTGAATTCACTCCCCAAGTTCCATTTGTTGCTTCAGGGGTCCACAAATACATATATCCTAGGCCGGGTTCTTGGTTTTCGTTGTCAATAGCCTCACCTAAAAAAGTACCTCCGCCTCCATTTACACCCCATTCGACAAGATCCACACTGGTCCCATTCGGACAAGTAATCAAGATTCCTAAGTCGCCCATATAGCTATGTTCCATGTTGACCATGATGGCGTCAAGATCACTACAGTCCTCTAAAACGGCATCCTCTTCGAAGAAATCAAATGTCAAAGTGGAGCTGTAACTAAAACCAGCACCATCTGCCAGGTAAGTTGTGCCTGCTACAATTTGTGGTGGCAATGCTGTCCAAGTCGGATTCACGATCTCACCCGCATGAAGCGTAATCTCTTCACCAAGGCAAAATTCTGTGTCGGCCACCTGTAAATCAGGAAATTGAGGTATGGTAGCCACAATCACTCGAATTGGTTCCAAATTCAAACTTGAACAATCATTATTGTCTACTACAGTCAAAGAAATAAAGTATTCACCAGGCTCAGTGTAAGTGTGATTTGCCGTTGAACCAGAAGTGTTGTCTATAGTGCCGTCATCAAAATTCCAAACGTACTGCGCTAAATTAAAACCAGGTTCAGCAAACGAACCGTTATCACTTACGGTTATCGGCTCTCCAATACACAACGGAATGACACCGTCTGGAAAGGGAAACACTGCAGGGGCTGCGAGTTCAAAAGAGGAGGTCGGATTAGCGCACGGAGTTGTGCAACTTATAGCCGCTTCAAATCCTGGAAAGGTGGTATTCGCAACACCGTTCGGATCAAAAACTAACGTAATACACCCTGTGGCATTATTGATCGTTCCGGTAACTTGAAGACCTTGTAAGTCATTACCCGTGTAATCCCCAAGTGTATTGCTTGATGCAGAGTTACCGTCAAAAATGCGCAAGTAATCAGAATTATTACCATTTGGTGATGTTTGAAGTCCAAAAGCGCTAAAGTCAAGCTGAATAACATCACCAGGTGTGTCTGGACATAATGTCAAGGTGTATCCTTGATCAGAATAAGCTCCTGTTGCTCCACCATCATCATACAATACTCCCGAACAAGTTTGAAAAGTGGCATCTTGCATGCAAAATGTCACCGGGCCATCACATTGTCCTTGCATTGCTGTATTAAATATTACCAATAATATCGCCGATGCGACTAACTTCTTCATTCCTTTACGTTTGGTTTTTGGAGGTGCAAATGAACACCTAAATGCATAACTAAACAAAGCAAAGTTTAGTTGCTTAAAGCTATCTTATCAAGACTACATGACCGGAATACTCTTGAAAATCAGCGATCAACTCAACTTTTATCTGCGCTTTCCATGAATAACTACCAATAGGGGCATAATATTCCCCACCGCGAACATTTCCTGTCCAATAAGCGTCGGCATCGGTTGTTTCAAAAATAACTGTTCCCCAGCGATCGTAAATCCAGAAATGATAAGTAGAATTCTCAAATCCTTCAAATATTGGCTTGAACACATCATTCAAACCATCGTTGTCAGGCGTAAAAGCGGTTGGAGCGTAAAACACAAATTCGTTCTCTACCAGCAGTTGTCTGCACGTGGTATCGTTGCAACCAAAGTCGTTCAAGGATTCCAAACAAACCCAATATGTGGCTTGATCTGTCGATGTATACGTGTAAATCGGATTGATCTCCTGACTAATGTCCCCTGTTCCAAAATCCCAGTTGTATTGCGTGGCCCCAATGCTCTCATTGGTAAACGTGGCGGTATTTTCTATTGTGGTCAATTCTCCGGGACTTATGCGGAAAGACGCAAATGGACGAGGATGAATAATGAAATAATCATCGAAAGAAAGACTTGCTGTACAGCCAAAATCACTAGTGGCGTTTAATGTTAAATCAAAGATGCCGTCATTGCTCAGCGTGTAATCAATATTACTACCGTAGGCAACTGTTGCATTGCCTATTTGCCATTGAAATGATGAAATATGCTCGCTGTCCGGTGATAGTGAGTCTTGAAAAACATATGGCACACAAGCTTCTACCGGCATCGCATCATATAGAATAACTGGAAGTGGATTTACTTCTAATTCAATTTCAGTAGAGGCCTCACAGCCATATTGATTTTCAGCATCTACAGTAATGTTCATGGAGTTTTCGGCTTCAAAACTCTGTGATGCTCCGAGCGGATTGTCAAATAAATTTGCGGGACTCCATTGGTAGTTCGTCGCTCCACTTGCACTTAAGTTTACTGTCTCTCCATAACAAACCTCTATTGAGTTTGGAGCGTTAATTACTGGAATAGGATTGATGGTCACTAGTATTTCATCGTAAACTGTGCAGGTCCCATTGCTCACTTCAACGGTATAGGTAACTTCTTCTGGTGAACTTCCAGTATTATTAAAACTGACAAACGGATTGGCCACATTCGTTGCAGATAAATAAATTCCAGGACTCCATAAATAGGTTCTTGTCGGATTCGGATTTTCTCCTATTTGCGCAGGCATAGTGCCCGAGCAGGCTTGGATATCGACTCCTGCATTTACAGGAAAGCCATTGTCGACAGAAATAGTCATTATAGCAAAATCAGCCGGACAATCGCCATTGCTAGGCAATTGATAATAATAATCACCAGCGCTAGAAGTCATGGGATTAAAGATGGAGCCTACCTGAAAATTATTATTGAAAAACCAAGTCCCTGAAGTGTTCGTAGCTGTCGAACTCAAAAGAGTTGTCATATCAAATGCGTCATCCGAAACACAAACAGCTCGAAAATTGTCTAAACCGGCATTCACAGCGGCGTCTACATGCACCTGAGCGGTCAAAGTATTCGATGAGCAAGCTCCATTTTGATTGGAAACAAAAGCGTAAGAGTAATCACCGGGAATAGCATTGTTAAAGATACCGTCGAAAGGCGTGCCGTTGCTAAGTGTCCATTCTCCGTCACTAAGATTATAAGAAGAAAGTGCATCGCTCAAATCGACTGGGATTTCATTTTGACAATAATTCAAGGAAACGCTTGTGTCTCCAAAATAGGGGTCATCAACCTGCACGCTAATTGTAGCGGATGCATTCGGACAAGAGTTCCCTGAAACTGAAGTGATTTCAATAATCTGATCTCCAAAGGATGGATCCATAATGGAAACAACAGGAATGCCTTGTGGATTTGACCAAATCGGGTTGGAAATAGTGGGATAAAAATTGGCGAGGTCAACATCAGCGTCGGTGCTGCAATAGTTAAGCACCAAATCATTAGGAGAAGGAGGTGGAGTATTGACTGTGATTTGAATCAAACTTTGATCTGAAGGACAAAAGGCGGAGTTTACTTGATAGGTGATTACATAAGATCCGGCATTGGCCAACGAAAATTGATCGGAAATACTATTCGCCCCCGAATAATAGCTACCTCCGAGTTGAGCACCGACCAAATAGCTATCCAAATCAATGCTTGAGTTGCCCATGCAGAAAGCATAAGTCGCATCTTGCCCCGCATTGGGTGAGGCCACTTCAGTTATTGTAAGAGGAGTAGCCGTGGTGGAACAACCAACATTGGGGTAGTAATACGAATAAATGCCCGGATTCTCGGTAGAAGGAACGTAGGTGTCATCTATGATTTGTCCGGAAGCATTGGTCCAAATCCCGCCATCTACTGGGTTTCCGGAAAGGTAATCAATCATTTCAATGGATTGGCCATTCGAACATACAGTCACGGAACCCGGATTACCGGATGGATTCGTTGATGTGAAATCGATGGTAAGAAATGCCTCTTGATCAGGACAAGGTGCAAACGCATCAATAAAATATCGATACACGCCTGCTGTTTGTGCAGATGGATCGAATAAATCACCAACGGGCTGATTCAATGAATTGAACCAAAGGCCATTTGAAACAGGATTTCCGAGCAATTGATCTTGCATGGAAAAAGGGCCAGCATTATCGCAAACTAAAATTGACGTGTTTACACCGGCATTGGGTATGAGATTTTCACTAACGGTTAATGTTGAAAATACAGGAGGACATCCCGGAACATTATCGAGCATGTAAGTGAACGTTTCTGAATCCATGGAAGCCGGATCGAAAAAGCCGTCCATAATTTGGGCGTTGGAATTGAACCATACTCCGCCGTAATCAGGTGTGCCGGCGAGAAAGTCTGTCATGAAAAATTCAGAATAGTTTTCACAAATCAAATACGTTGTCGATATACCCGGATTCGCATTTTGAATTTCTTGAACAAAAACACCCGTTTGGACAGTGCATCCATTGATGTCGACGCTATAGTAATACAGGCCTCCATTCTCTGTGTTCGGATTATATAACCCATTGAAAATCGATCCATTGGGTTTT
>JBMOFW010000105.1:0-9982 GCA_049318685.1 Flavobacteriales bacterium | reverse complement strand
CATTCAAAGAATTTTGCTCGAGCATCATCGCTCCGAGCACGGCCTCTTCCAAATCAACCGCTTGAGGGGGCAATTTACCCAACTCAATACCCATAGATTGATTCATGGCATCACGAATGCCTTGGATACGATCCCTTCTTTTCTGTCTGTTATCTTGTTCGTTCATTTGAGCACTAGGCTAGAATACGACTTCAATCGCATCATACCTATTTTTTTTGGGAAGGCGAATTTAATCAAACCACCGACTATTTTCAAAACGAGAAATTCACCAAGTGACAGAAGGCCTGATTTTTATGGATTTTTCGACCAAATAAGTTATTCACTGCTTAATATTGCACTTGAGATTTCCTCTAAAAGATAAGGATCACTCAATACCTATGACTCAAAACCAACTTCAATCTGTATTCGCGTACCACAAATGGCGTCAACGTATTCCATTGGATTCTGGCTTAGAAACACCGGGCACCAATTTCGCACGCGAATGGGAAATGTCTTATTTACCGAATGATTTATCCGGAAAATCCTTCCTGGATGTTGGTGCGAATGACGGTATGTTCTCTTTTCTTGCAGAAAAAAAAGGAGCGACGCGTGTAGTTGCAACCGATATCTATACCACCATGCGAAATAGCCACATGACCTTCGGATGGAACAAAACAGGTATTGAAACTGCAGCAAATCTGCTACAATCGAAAGTTGACATCTTAGATTATAGCATTTATGAATTGGATCAAATTGATGGCAGTTTCGACTTCGTTTTTTGTTCCAATGTATTGGCTTGGTTGAAGGACCCGTTGACGGCTTTGGAAATGTTGGCCTCAAAAACCACACAGACACTTCACCTCCGAGAAGATCTTTCCATTACGAGCCACGGAAAGCCCGAGTTGCGCTTTGTTCATGACTACCAAAATCCAAAAGCGACCTGTTTTTACAACCCGAATAAAGAATGGTTTGAAACAGTGCTAAGAGGATTGGGATTCAAGCAAATTGAGATCCGCTTGATTGATGAAAAAGACATTGTAAAACATCGTCAACAGCAGTTTGCGAAATACAAAATACCTAACCAAACGGCCATTTGGAATACCCCATTCGACCCTAGTGCCTCTGATAAAACATCTGAATCTTCAGAAAAAAGATCGACTATGGAATACCACGATTTTCTATTCTTTCCTAGTTTGGGTTGGGTATTGAAAAAGGATTGTCAATTTATTCCAACCTCCTTCGAGGAAAGCGGAAAACTTAAATCTTCCATAAAGAAATTGATGGGAAGAAGCGAGGAATGGGGACAAATCAACTTCGCCATTATCGCCAAACGATAATACATCATCGTGGTATAAGATCGCCCCACCAAACTCCTCTTCCAAAAGTACCAACCACCAATTTATTGGCGGTATAGTTAATCGCCATGGTTTTGACTTGAGTGCCCGGAAGCCCAGTCATCAGCGTCCATTGCGATTCTCCATGTCTTCGGGTAAAAACACCGTAGTTACTTCCAACATAAAGTCGTTTCTCGGGTCCGCGTTGCAGCACCATGGATTCACATTTACTGTATCCCAAGTTTGCTGTGATGTCTTCGTAGCTACTACCGTTGAAATACCATAATTTACCGGTGCGCTCATTCGATCCATACAACATCCAAAATCGTTTTGGATCTTCCGGATCAACTTCAATACTCATAATCCAGCCTTGAATTGGGATATCTGCAACCTTCTCCCATTTGATATCCGATTCGTTCGGCTCAGTTACATTGAATGTCCGCCAAATTTGAGGATGAATTTTAGTCGTATCCAAGACGTAAGCATACATAACGCCCGGATATGCTTCGCTCAGAAAAAACCGATAGGTGTTGTATAAAGCTTTGTCCGCTTTAGACGCCTCGAAAATAGTTTTCCACGTCTTACCTGTGTCCGATGATCGTGAAAGCTTTGCTCCCGAACAAAAAACCATATGATGATCTGTTGGATGCATGCGAATCCAGGTGTGCCATTCGGTTTTTGCGCCTTGCGCGTTGCTTCCTGTTTCAAATGTCCTTCCGTCATCACTACGCTGTAAATTCCCATTTTGCATGGTGGTGAACATAACTTTAGGATCGCTTGGTGAAATAATGGTTTCAAAACCATCCCCCCAGCTCACATGCCACCATTGTCCATCTTTCAATAAATTCCCTCCTACATCGTAACCACCATAAAGCACTTGCGGTTCTAAGGTCTGTGAAGTGCTTAATCCAAAAATATTTGCCGCGCCTATTCCTGTATCAGAAGGCTTGAATGTTACGCCTCCATCGCTGCTTTTGCTAATTCCACCATCATGTGAAGCCCAAACCGTTTTTCCGTCATGTCCAAACAGAATATGATGGCAATCATCATGCATTTGATTTTTTTCAATTTTCTCAAAAGACACTCCCCTATCCGTACTTCTATAAAGAGGTTGCACATTACCACACATCATCATACGTGCATCAAGCGGGTTGACCGCGAATGCGCGCGCGCGGGTTGGAATCACATTGTTCATGTCTGATTTCAAAGATCTGACCTTAGTCCATGACTCTGTATTCAAATCCAAAGACCACAACGTTCCCTCACCAAGACTGCTTTGGGTTACGGCCTTTGAGCAAGTCATGGCCACAAATAAAGTTTGGGACTCATTCTTAGACCAAGCCATCACCATGCGTAAAAACGGAAATTCTTCTTTCCCTGGATAATCCGGATGAACAACCTGATGCCATGAACTCCCACCATCTTTTGAGAGCATCATTTTATCTCCTGACGCCACTATGATGTCCTTTGATCGGGTTCTTCCGGGAATAAATTGAATGGAATAAAAATATCCGTCAGCCACTTTCTGCCAAATAGGATTTTTTCCCATGGCGTTCTTGGTCATGTACAATCCTTTGCTGGACGCGACCATGAGAAGATCTGATTTCTTTGGATTGGTTTTTATTTCACAGACTTGCGTGTAATAGTCATCTTCTTTTCCAAAAGGCAAACTGTATTCACCTTCTCCATTGATAGATTCATACGTCTGCCCGCCATCACGTGTTCGCCACACACCATCAGAGAATTGGAATAAATCATCTCCATCTCCGGTCGCTAAAAACCAGGTATCTTTTTTACGCTTATGTGGACTCAAAGAAGAAACCCCTGAAATGGGCAATTGATCTGTACCAGCAATGGTCCAATGTTCGCCCCCATCCATGCTCAACCACGCACCGCCTGTTGGAGAACAGGCCCAAAGCATGTTTTGATGCTTTGGATGTTGCACGAGATAGTTGATTCGTCCGGTACCATTTCCTCTACCTTCCGCATATTTGGGAATCGCCTTTCCTCCAGGATTAAGTTCTTTCGGAAGCACATTGGGCCCGAGATTTACCCATGACCACGCTAAAGTCTTTTGCGTCGGTGTTCTTTCAGGAATATAATTATTCCGATCCAATAAAATAGATTTGGTGAACTTCCACTGTGCAGGCGATTCTTCGACGGCAATAGAATCCTGATTCAATTGAGCTTGAATGCGCGTCAGCTCCAGAACAGAAAAAAGAAAAAAGAAAACTATTCGAACCATAATTAATATTAGAACTATAAAGATAAGGCATAAAAAAACCCCTTTGATTTCATCAAAGGGGTTTTCTTTTTTTTACAAAAAGAAATTATTTGATGCTAAAGGCTTTTTGAATTTTTGAAACGTAGTTCAACTCTTCCCAAGGGAATAATTTCACTTTCATTTTCTTCACTTTACCACTACCATCTTTAAATGTTTTTTCTTTTATTTCACATTGACGTCCCATGTGTCCATAAGCCGCTGATTCACGGTAGATCGGCGTTCTCAAATTGAAACGGGTTTCAATGGCATATGGACGAAGATCAAACAACGTTGCAATTTTCTTCGCTATCTCACCATCAGTCATTTTCACCTTAGCCGTTCCGTAAGTATTTACATACAAGCCAACGGGTTCGGCAACCCCAATAGCGTAAGCCACTTGAACAAGTGCCTCATCTGCAACACCTGCAGCCACCAAATTCTTAGCAATATGGCGCGTTGCATAAGCCGCAGAACGGTCAACTTTTGAAGGATCCTTACCTGAAAATGCACCACCTCCGTGCGCACCTTTTCCGCCGTACGTATCCACGATGATTTTACGTCCAGTAAGACCTGTGTCCCCGTGAGGACCACCAATAACGAATTTTCCGGTTGGATTAACGTGTAGGATATATTTCGCTTTGAAAAGTTTTTGAACACGCAAAGGCAATTTCTTGAGGATGCGTGGAATCAAAATTTCTTGAACATCCTTTTTGATTTTCGCCAACATTTTATCATCACTCTTATCGAAGTCATCATGCTGTGTGCTGATCACGATAGCACTGATAGCTAATGGTTGATGATCGTCACTGTATTCAATGGTCACTTGACTCTTGGCATCAGGACGAAGATACTTCATCACCTTTCCTTCTTTGCGAATTGCAGCCAATTCGCGAAGCAACAAATGTGCGAGCTCTAATGGAAGTGGCATAAAATTATCCGTCTCCTTCGACGCATAACCAAACATCATTCCTTGGTCACCTGCCCCTTGATCTTCTTTCTTTTTACGCTCCACCCCCTGGTTGATATCGGGAGATTGTTCATGAATGGCAGAAAGAACACCGCATGAATTCGCTTCAAACATATATTCACTCTTCGTATATCCGATTTCACGAATAACTTCGCGTGTGATTTCTTGTACATCAAGGTAAGTCTTCGATTTTACCTCACCGGCAAGAATCACTTGACCAGTGGTTACCAAAGTTTCGCAAGCCACTTTACTTTGAGGATCAAAAGCCAAAAAGTGATCGATCAAGGCATCGGAGATTTGATCCGCTACTTTATCCGGATGTCCTTCAGATACCGATTCAGAAGTGAATAAATATGACATTTTGTTTGATTTATATTTTTAACGGTGGCAAATGTAATAACAACGGCCTATTACTGAACGATCAGTTTTTGAACGGATGATTGGTTATTACACAGCATCACGACTTGATAGACTCCAGGAGCCCAGCTTGACACGTCTATCTGTGTAGCAGAATCATTCAAAATAACAGATTCAACAATGCGACCAGTAGCATCATAAATCTGGGTCTTAGCCTTTTCTTTAGTTGGAGTCCATAGTGTCAATATGTTGCTTGCAGGATTGGGATACATTTCCAAAACCAATTCCGCATTTTCCTCGTCAACGTTGACCAATACAGGCATAAAGCGATACACAGTGCCATCCACTGGTGTATCACTCAAAAAAATCGAGTTATCAAATTCACTAGCCGTTGCAGCATAAATCCAATCCGGGTTCATTGGATCTCCAGTCAACATATAAGCGCCTTCCCAACCGTATTCAGGCGTTTCCACATAATTTCGAATAAACGTCACAGGAATGCCTTCATAATCTTGAATGACATCATTATTTAGATTGGTACTTGGTCCATAATGAAATTCTATAGCCCCATCTTGTTCAAATAACCACACTTGAAAATTGATTCGCATACTATAATTCGTGAATTCAATATCGTCGTTGTAGAAAGCGGCATTCGACCATTCGAGTTTGAAAATCCTGCTGCCCTCTGCGCCTTCAAGCGAATATCGAATATCTGATGCCGCTTTCCCATTGTTGTCGTATTCACTATCAATCAAATCCATCATATACGCTGACATTTGACAGTCGGGATAGCCTACAGTGGAATTACGAAAAAGCAATTCCGCACCATATGCATCATATCCATAAAAAATCAATGAATCGTAATGGTATCCAAGGTATTCAAATGAAAAACCAATCGGCACCTCCCAATTTGGATCATCCCAAACTACACCCTCATTTAAAGAGGTGGTGTTGGTCAATGGAACATACGTAGATTGTGAAACAAAAAGTTCGAAATAAGGATTGTCCTGAGCCAGCAGCGTTGTCGCAGCGAAAGAAATAGCAATGGATGTAAAAAGTTTGCGCATAAGGTTTGGTTTAGTGCGCAAGGTAATTGAAACGTGATTATATTTGCAACGCTTTATCAAGAAAGACGGAGGGATATGGCCCTATGAAGTCTTGGCAACCGGCCTAAATGAAAGGAAAAGGTGCCAAATCCATCTTGCCTGTGGCAAGAACAGATAAAAGTAATTCATTGTCTGAATTCCTCCGCGTCTGGTAAAGCTAAATATCGAATCTATGACCAATCGGATGGAAGAAATTTCCAAACAAAAAATACTCATTCTCGATGGTGCTATGGGCACCATGATCCAACGATTTAATCTTTCTGAAGAAGATTTCAGAGGCACACGCTTTGCCCATCACCCCGGTCAACTCAAAGGCAACAATGATTTACTCTGTCTAACACGGCCCGATGTGATTGAAAACATCCATTTGCAATACCTTGAAGCAGGTGCAGACATCATCGAAACCAACACTTTTAACGCACAGCGTATCTCTCTGGCTGATTATCATATGCAAGATTTGGCTTACGAAATCAACCTTGAAGCAGCCAAATGCGCTCGAAAAGCTGTGGAAGCATTTTATGTCAAGCATGGTTCTGATCAACCCAAATTCGTGGCCGGTGCCGTGGGGCCAACAAATAAAACCGCTTCACTTTCCCCTGATGTTAATGATCCTGCATATCGGGGTGTCGAATATCAAGAGCTCGTAGATGCATATAAAGAACAAGTAAAGGGCCTTGTCGATGGCGGTGTTGATGCCATCCTTGTCGAAACTATATTCGACACACTCAATGCTAAGGCCGCATTCTACGCCATTGAAGAATTCTTTGAAGAAAATAAAGTGCAATTGCCATTAATGGCCAGTGGTACCATTACAGATGCCAGTGGTCGGACACTTTCAGGACAAACTGCTCAGGCATTTCATATCTCACTTGCACATATCCCACTATTCAGTATTGGGTTCAACTGTGCATTGGGAGCCGAACAATTGAAACCATATGTACAAATACTTTCAGACGAATGTCCTTGTCATGTGAGCGCCTATCCCAATGCGGGATTGCCCAATGCCATGGGCCATTACGATCAAACTCCCGAGCAAATGGCAGCACTCATCACTGAATATCTCGATAGAGGTATAGTCAACGTAATTGGCGGATGCTGTGGTACGACTCCTGACCATATTCGCGCCATTGCAGAAGCCGCCGCTCAATTCTCCCCTCGTCAAGTAATCCCCGCATTGTAAAGTGAACGCAACGATTAAAATACAACTCTCCGGCCTCGAAGCGCTCATAGCAACCAGCGAATCGAATTTCATCAATGTAGGTGAACGTACCAATGTCACCGGATCGAAAAAATTCTTGGAACTCATCAAAAACGATCAGTTTGAAGATGCCTTGGCTGTGGCTAAAGAACAAGTTGAAGGCGGTGCACAGATCATCGACATCAACATGGATGAAGCACTTATTGACGGTGTTGGTGCCATGAAGCGTTTTCTTCGCCTAATTGCTTCTGAACCTGACATTTCACGAGTGCCCATCATGATTGATTCTTCCAAATGGGAAATTATCGAAACGGGGCTTCAAAATATTCAAGGAAAATCCATTGTCAATTCCATTTCTCTCAAAGAAGGAGAAATCGATTTCATTGCGAAAGCCAAAAAAATCAAGCGTTACGGCGCTGCAGTGATTGTAATGGCTTTTGATGAAAAAGGACAGGCCGATTCCTATGAAAGGCGTATTGAAATCTGTCAACGTGCCTACGACATCCTGACGAAACAAGTAGGAATCAATAAACACGATATCATCTTCGACCCCAATATTTTTCCGGTAGGAACCGGAATGGAAGAGCATAAAAACAATGCGGTTGACTTTTTCAAAGCCACCCGTTGGATCAAAGAAAACCTACCCGGCGCACTCGTGAGTGGCGGAGTTTCCAATGTTTCCTTCTCGTTTCGAGGAAACAACCGTGTGCGTGAAGCCATTCATAGTGCATTTCTCTATCACGGCATTCAACATGGCATGGACATGGGCATTGTCAATCCTTCTCAGTTGGAAGTGTACGATGAAATTCCAAAAGAATTGCTCGAGCTCGTCGAAGATGTTTTGCTCAATCGTCGCGACGATGCTACCGAACGTTTGCTCGGTTATGCCGAAACAAGCAAAGGAGCATCCACCAAGACGAAAACTCAAGATTTGACCTGGAGAGAAGAATCCATAGAAAAAAGACTGGCCCACTCTCTTGTCAAAGGCATTATCGAATATATCGAGGAAGATACGTTAGAAGCATTAAAAAAATACGGACGCCCCATCCATGTCATCGAAGGACCGCTCATGCAAGGTATGAATGTAGTCGGCGATTTATTTGGGGCAGGTAAAATGTTCTTGCCGCAAGTCGTGAAGAGCGCTCGCGTAATGAAAAAATCGGTCGCCATTTTGGAACCCTATCTCATCGCTGAAAAAGAATCACTGGGAGATCAACGTGGCGCAGGCAAAGTGCTTTTGGCTACAGTTAAAGGCGATGTACACGATATCGGAAAAAACATTGTGGGTGTAGTACTGGGCTGCAACAATTACCAAGTCATCGACCTCGGGGTCATGGTTTCTGCTGAAAAAATTATAAATACAGCTATTGAGGAAAACGTAGACATCATCGGGTTAAGTGGGTTAATCACGCCGTCTTTAGATGAGATGATATACGTTGCCAAAGAATTGGAACGTCGCGGACTTCATATTCCGCTTTTGATTGGAGGGGCCACCACATCTCGTGTACATACCGCAGTGAAAATTAGTCCTGTTTATTCCGGCGATGCTATTCACGTACTAGACGCATCACGCGCTGTACCCGTGGTCAGCGCGCTTATTTCCGATAATTTGGTCGAGAAAAATGAATTCCGAAAGAAAATAAAAGACGAATACGCAGTTGTAAAAACAAACTACGAACTGCATCATCAAACGCGGCAGCTGCTTTCCTTAGAAGCTGCTCGAGAAAATGGTTTTAAAGGGAAATTCGATGATTCAACAATAGCTCAACCTCATTTTATTGGTAAAAAAACAATCACTTTTTCACTAGAAGAAACAGAGCCATTTATCGATTGGACACCGTTTTTTCAAAGTTGGGAACTTCATGGGAAATACCCCAATATATTGAAAGATGAAGTCGTTGGTGAGCAAGCCACACAATTGTTTTCAGATGCTCAAAAACTGATTGAAGAAATCAAAAGGAATCAGAGCATACGCATTAAAGGTGTTTTCGGCATTTTGCCAGCAAAACGTCAAGGCGACGATATCCTATTGCCGACAGAAAATACGAAGTTCATCACACTTAGACAACAAACTTCGAAGGCCGCTGGTCAGCCCAATTTCGCTCTGGCCGACTTCATTGCAGAATCATCTGAAATTATTGACCACGTAGGCTGCTTTGCTATCAGTGCTGGGTTTGGAGCTGATGAATTAGTAAAACATTACGAGCAAGCGCATGATGATTATAACGCCATTTTAGTCAAAGCCATCGCTGATCGTTTTGCCGAGGCGGCTGCGGAATTGTTGCATCAAAAAATAAGAACTGATTATTGGGGATATGAAGAGGCCAAATTCAGCAATGAACAATTGATTAATGAAGAATACCGCGGTATTCGCCCAGCCCCCGGATATCCCGCGTGTCCTGATCACCTTGAGAAGAAAACCATTTGGGAAATTTTGGATGTAGAAAAAGAAACCGGAATAGTGCTCACCGAATCTATGGCCATGCATCCTGCTGCCAGCGTAAGCGGATACTATTTCGCCCATCCGGATTCGAAATATTTTGGTTTAGGAAAAATAAATGAAGATCAATTGCGCGACTACAGCGAGCGCAAAAACATATCACTCGATGAAGCCCGACGTTGGCTTTCTCCCAATATGCATTAACCCATGAAAGTAATCGATCATATCAAAGAAGCGAAGGAAACCCTTTTCAGCCTTGAAATCCTCCCTCCGCTTAAAGGCCAAAATATTTCCTCCATATTCGAAACGATGGATCTGCTGATGCAGTTTCGTCCTGC
>JBMOFW010000104.1:0-9999 GCA_049318685.1 Flavobacteriales bacterium | reverse complement strand
CTTTATTACGCAGCGTAATGCCACCGGTCACATTGGTGATCTCGGTAGTTTCATAAATCATCTTTTGGAAATTCGAATTCAATTCAAAATCAATATTGCCGGGCAATTCGATCGGACCAGGTGTGGTTTCTGTGGATGTTCCGTTTTGCTCACCGCCTGTTGCAGGAGCCGATTCTGCAGTGGGCGTGCTAGCATCGTCAGACATGAATTCATTGAGATCAAGCAATTTTGAACTCACATTGAAATTGCCGGTCAATAAAGAATCTTTCAACGCATAAGCGAGGTAGTTGTCGATTTTCCCACTCGCCGCAATGTCGCTTCTGCCTAGGTTGGCAGCGAAATTAGACAGGTCGACAAACGCTGGATTAAATTTGAAATTAGCTGAATTCACCTGCAAGTCGTAAGGGAGAGAGTCGCTTTTGAAAAGCACATTCGTGATATCAATTTTTCCGGCGGCATAAAATTCATCATAACGGCCAGCATCAACGGAACTCATTTTTCCTTTCAAGGCCACATCGGCATCGATTTGTCCGTGCACTTCATCCCCTTTTTCTACAGGAATAAATTCTTTGACATTATCCAAATTGACAAACGCTTTGCAGGCAAAGTCAATATTCGGATCACTCTCGGGAGTGCGCAAGTGCAAGGTCATATCCACAGGACTGTTGGCCATCTCCATGTGAAATTTGTCTACATCTACGGTGGTGTTGTCCATCACATTCATATCGGCTACTACGGCCGCTTTCAATTGAATATTTTCAACGCTCTTTGGAAGATCAGGATATTTGAATCGACCATTTTCAACAAACATATTCAAGCCAATTCCGGGCATGCTGTTGTCATTGTATTTTCCACGAACAAAGCCGTCCAATCCCATTTTACCGCTCACATCAACTCCGTTGAGGTCTTTGGCAAATTCGGCTGGCACCATGGATAGCAAATTTTTGAAATCAGTTTTGGTGGCTTTGAAGGCGATGTCCATATCGATGTCTTCGCCCGGCATGGCTACCCAACCGCCCGCTTCGAGGAAGAGCTCGTTGAGTTTGATTTCATTATTGGAAATGGTGAATTTCATGTTCGCCATATCCATTTCTAAATCGACTTTAATGTCGGCTTTGGCCTCATTGATATACGTTACATCATCAAACCAAAAAGTGATTTTTTCCGCATTGGAGAGGGTACTTAATTTGAATACATCTGCGGTGAAATCGCCACTGCCTTCGTGATTGAAAGCTGTGAGTTTGAGGAGCATCGGCATGCTTTGATCATTGTAACTGATGTTGGCATTTTCGATGTAATATTCTTTGAGTTTCATTTTAAACGAACTCGGTTCTTCTGTTGTTGGTTCTTCTACAGAAGGCACGGTATCGGGCTTCGCAATGTCGTAATTGGCCAAACCATCTGGCGTCACGCGCACATCAAACGTAGGATTGATGATGCCAATTTTTTTAATTTGAATTTCATCCGAAAAAGCACTCATGATGTCTACCACCGCTACGAGCTGACCGATTTTGGCAAGTTCAACACTGTCAAAGGGAGCAGTATTGTTTTTTACGCTGAAATTTTCAATGCTCACGCGCAAGTTGGGGAAATTGCGAATTAGAGAAAGACTTACGTCGTCAAAGTTGACCACCGCGTTCAAATTGTCGTTGGCGGCTTGTTTAACGGCTTCAACAATTTTTCCTTTAAAAACAAAAGGCAAAATCAATAGGAGTAAGAAAATTACGCCGAGTGAAATACCAGTAATCTTGAGGGCTTTTTTCATAGAGATAATATTCAGATATCGTTGTAAAATTAAGCGAACTTCGTTCTAAATCACTTTTTTAAAAGTTATTGTGTTTTCATCATTTTTTGGGCGTTTTGCAACAAAAGGTGATCGGCCAATACCAATGCAGCCATGGCTTCAACAATGGGCACGGCGCGTGGAAGCACGCATGGATCGTGACGGCCTTCAACGGCTATGTCCACTTCATTTCCGGATTTATCGAGCGTGGTTTGTTTTTGAGAGATGGTAGAAACCGGTTTGAATCCCACATGGAAAACGATGTCTTTTCCATTGGAAATACCTCCTTGAATGCCTCCATCATGGTTGCTCGCCACATGATCGCGAATACTGTCATTGTGTTCGCTGCCCTTGCGGAATGTGCTTTTCAATCCATCACCAATCTCGAATGATTTGACGGCATTAATGCTTAGCATGGCATGCCCTAATACCGCATGAAGTTTATCGAAAACAGGTTCACCGAGGCCGGCTGGAATTTCTTTGCATACGCAAGTGATTAGTCCGCCCAACGAATCACCCGCTTCGCGCGCTTGCTCTATGCTTTGAATCATGTCGTCGGCCACATTTGGATCAGGGCATCGTACGATGGATTGTTCGATTAACGCTAGGTTTAATTGACTGTAGTGTTTTTCTACAGCAATTCTTTCCACCCGACTGACATAGGCGATAATGTCCATGCCGAGGTGATGGAGAAGGAGTTTGGCCACCGCGCCGCCGACTACGCGACAGGCTGTTTCGCGCGCTGAGGCGCGACCGCTGCCGCGATGATCACGAAAGCCATATTTGGCTTCATAGGTAAAATCGGCATGACCGGGGCGATAAACATCTTTCAATGCATCGTAATCGCCGCTGCGTTGATCCTTATTTCGAATGATAAAACCGATCGGGGTGCCCGTTGTTTTTCCTTCAAACAATCCCGAGAGAAATTCCACTTGATCAAACTCGTTTCGAGGCGTGGTAATGCTGCTTTGACCGGGACGTCGGCGATCGAGTTCGGATTGAACAAATTCCTGATCGAAGGGAATACCTGCAGGGCATCCATCAATCACGCCACCAATAGCCGCGCCATGTGATTCCCCATATGTGGTAAGTCGGAAAAGCGTTCCGAATGTATTTGATGCCATGAGACAAAGATCGTATTTCAAAAGCAACTAACTTGCGCCGGTATGAAAAAGTTGATCAAGAATATCAAGGGTTTGGCCGGGGTTTATGAACAATCTCCGGAGCGTTTGTGCGGCGGGGCAATGGGCAATTTTCCTATTTTGAACGATGCTTGGTTGGCCATAGAGGATGGCTTGATTGCCGACTTTGGGCGCATGGCCGAATGGCCGGGAATCAGCGATTGGCGCGATTTGGAAGTCATCGATGCGGATGGAGGTTGGGTACTTCCGGCGTATTGCGATTCACATACGCACATTGTCTATGCGGCAGCGCGTGCGGGAGAATTTAGTGATCGAATTAAAGGGATGACCTACGAACAAATTGCTGCCCGAGGTGGAGGTATTCTGAATTCAGCAGCAAAATTGGCAGAGACTTCAGAGGAAGCGTTGTTTGAATCGGCATGGATGCGTTTGGAAGAGGTGAGAGCAACTGGCACAGGGGCTATTGAAATAAAGAGCGGATATGGATTAAGTCTGGAAGGAGAGCTGAAAATGCTGCGCGTGATTCAACGCTTGAAGCAGGGAAGTGACATGACCATAAAGGCGACTTTTTTGGGAGCGCATGCCTATCCAGCAGCCTACAAAGAAAACAAGCAGGGCTATATTCAATTGTTGATTGATGAAATGATTCCAGAGGTCGCTAAGCAAGGTTTAGCGGATTACATCGATGTGTTTTGCGAACAAAATTATTTTTCTGTAGAAGATACGTTGCGCATTCTGGAAGCTGGAGCGAAGTATGGTTTAGCGCCGAAGGTGCACGTCAATCAATTCAACAGTATTGGTGGAATTAAGGCATCTGTTGACATGAATGCTTTGAGTGTGGATCATTTGGAAGTGATGAGCGAAGCGGATTATGATGCCCTTTCGAATGCGCGGTGCATTCCGGTGGCATTGCCGGGGTGTTCGCTTTTCATCAAAATACCCTACACACCGGCAAGAGCCATTATGGATAGAGGGTTGAGTTTGGCCTTGGCTTCTGATTACAATCCGGGAAGCACGCCTAGTGGCAACATGAATTTAGTGATGAGTTTGGCATGCATGCACATGGGTATGACACCGGAAGAAGCGCTGGCAGCTTCCACATTGAACGGTGCTTATGCTATGGATCTTTCAGCTACGCATGGCAGCATTACAACTGGAAAAAAAGCGAATATTTTGATTACGCGTCCGATGAATGAATTGGCTGAATTGCCCTATTATTTCGGCACCAATCAAATCAAGTCCACATTGTTATTGTAGTAAGAAAGATTACAATTCGCTTTTAACAGCAGTAATGGCGCGTTTGATTTTGATGTTTTCGGTAGAAGCTTCCAGTTTGAAAATTTCACGACTTAAGTCTATCGAAGTGGCTTGAGGGCTCACGCGGGTTGCAGATTCCTTGATGATTTCTAGTACTTCATCTTTTGCGGCTTGCACAAGATCCCATGTTTCGTCGGAAACATAGATCTGCAGGGATACATTGTGTTCATATTCTTCACGCACACTACGCATCAATTCCAATTGAAGCATGCTTGCGGTCATATGACTAACGTTTTGACGCATCACAAGGCTCGATGGTGAAATACGTTCGAGCATGATCACAATGCGTTCAAATGCCGGTATACGGACGGCACTCATGGCTTTGTTGTTGTCTGCTTTGAGTTCAAAAACCCAGGCGCGTTCCTTATGGTGCATCCATGTGTTGAACATGCGGTAAACCAATACAATAACAAGAATAAAAGCAGAGAGGGACAATGCAAGAATGGCCATAGTGAAATTCATAGGACAATGTATTTGTGTGTGCGAAAGTAGTTAGAGGAACGAAATAAAATAAATTTAGTATTTTCGAGTTGCTGAATGGCTTATAAACATTTTATCTTGCCTCCTCATGAAAAATCTAATTGCAACATTGTTTTGCTTTGTGTTGTCATTTTCGATTTATGCACAAGCCAATTCTTCACCAGATATTCTTGTAAAAAAGGATTCCACACGAATCGAGTGCAAAGTCACTGAAGTGTCGGAATACGATATCAAGTATTATGAATGGGAATTTCAAAACGGGCCAATATTCACTTTGGGGGTCGATAAAATTGCGTATATCCGATTTGCCAGCGGCAAGGTTATGGACATGCGAAATAGTGTCAATTCAGTCAGTACAGACATTGATGCCGCTGGATTGAAGTACAAGAACATCATTAAAGTTGGTCCATTTTCACCATTTATGGGGCAATTGAATTTCGAATATGAGCGCAATATCAAACCCAAAGTGAGTTGTATTACAGAGATTGGGTATCAAGGAATCCATCTGGGAGATCAAGATTTCGATAATATGGTCGGATTCAATATGGGTGGGGGATTACGGTATTATTTTAATGAAAGCGTGCGCCGCGCAAAGTCCTACTACAACAGTCAGTTTTCGGGTGTGTACGTGCAGATGAAGGCTACCGGAGAGTATAATTCGTATGATTACTCTTACTACACCTATTCTGGATATCAAGTGAAGCGTGTAAAAGGAGCGGGAGGCTCTCTTATGCTTGGTGTAGGTAACCAGTGGGTTTTTGGTGGACGAATTACGATTGATGCAGGACTCTCTGGTGGTTATGGTTTTGCAAGTAACTATAAGTATATGACGAACAACTGGGCAGGGGAATCCTTTGAGATGGAGAGGGCGGTGCGCATGAATCACCTAGTCACATTCAACGAAGGCAACGGCTTTGCCTTTGACGGATGGTTTAAACTCGGTGTTTTGTTCTAATTACTCGATGATTTTCGACATCAACACCACAGAACCTTTCGGGGTGAATATTTGGTTAAGCATGTAAATGCCTCCACCAATATTTTGTGCACCGGCTTGTACTTTGTGTTTTTTGCCCGTAATGGTTTCTACTTCGGTGATATCGCCCATTTTTTCGACGGTAATTGGTGTTTTCAATATATGGTCTCCCACCAATTTGTTGAGCGCATCAAGATTTTCAAGATTGCGCACTTTTTTCATCTTTTCAGGATCCCAAGCACGGAGCACTTCATTGGTAGGTACCAATAGGGTGTAACTTCCTAATTCAACCTCTTTGCCATATTTACTTTTGCGCAACAGGGCTTTCCAAAGATTGGTTTCGGGCGCAGTATCGACATAGCGAAAAGCACTTTCTCGATTATAAGGTTCATTCATTTTAGCCAAGGCTTTTTCGCCTACCTTTTTAGGGTCAAACTTGGCAGTATCTGCTTTTGTGTCTGTTTTTGGGGTATCCTTGGGCTGATTTGTATTACAGGCAAACAGGGCGGCGCCAATCAATACGAGTGCGATAAATCGAGTAACTTGCATGCTGCGAAAATAAAAGTTTACCACCTTTGAACCATGAAAAATAGTGTATTCGTAGTTGTTTTCATTCTATTTAGATTGTTTGCTTCATCCCAAACCTTGATACGAGAAGACAGAGTGCAGGTGCTGGATGGAGGCTTTTTGCTTGACAATGCTTGGGCAGGTGGATTGAATTCTCCTCAATTCAGCGAGCTTGATTTGAATTTGGATGGCATTATGGATCTTTTTGTTTTCGATAGGAGCGGCGATCGCTTTCTGACATTTGTAAAAAATACTGACGGCGCCTATGAACATACAAGGGAATTTGATAACGCATTTTTCATGACTATGCGCAATTTCGCCACGGCAAGAGATATGAATTGTGATGGAAAAAACGACTTACTTGTCAATGTTCAAAATGGAGTCGAGGTTTATATAAATGTGTCTACAGAGGAGTCGGGTTTGCAATTCGAACAGATGCTTTTTCCGTCAACATCGAATTTGCTTCCTGCTGTTTATGCACTCAACGACAACCCGTTTACTTCACCTATATATACTGTATCGATGGATGTACCTTCGTTTGTTGATTATGACAATGATGGTGATATCGATGTATTTTCTTACACGGAATATGCAACAACAGTTTATTTCTATAAAAACATGGCCGTGGAAAATGGCAATTGTGCAGTGCCTTCTTTCATCTGTGCCAATAGGTGCTACGGTATGTTTAGTGAAAGCCCAGAAAGTTTTGCCATTTTCACGGGTTTAGATGCGTCATGCGAGTTTAATGTAATCGATCCTCGAAGCCAAGAGGAGCGGGCTTTGCATACGGGAGGTTTGGTGCTCAATATCGACCTCGATCAAAATGGAATCAAGGATTTAATTGCATCCGATGTTTCTGAACCAAACATGGCCGCTTTTCTCATGGAAGATGCAGTAGACGGGCAGGATAGTGTAACGGTAACGTACTTCAATTTCCCTACTCCATTTGGAGATAGCGATCCCATTCATTTGGTGCTTTTCCCGGCAGGTTACTATTTGGATGTGACCAATGATGGAGTCAAGGATTTACTGGTAGCTCCAAACGTAGTAAGCGATGGTGAAGATGTAAATAGTGTGCTATTTTATAGAAATGAAGGACAAGATGATTTACCTTCTTTTCAATTCATCACCAATGATTTTTTGCAGCATGGAATGATTGACGTCGGTATCAATGCAATGCCTGTTTTCTTTGATGAAAATAATGATGGCTTGCTTGATTTAATTGTGGCAAACCGAAAAGCATTTTCACTGACCAATACCTACACATCGCGATTCACTTTATATCGCAATGCGGGTAGTGCAGAGGTGCCTTCATTTGAAATGGTCAATGACAATTGGTTGGACATTCCTTCTTTCAATTGGCTCAATGCCTATCCGGCGTTTGGGGATATCGACAATGACGGCGATCAAGATTTGCTTGTCGGCGATCAAGATGGATTTATCCATGTATTTAAAAACAATGCAGGGAGCTTTTCTTTGTTTCAAGATGACTTGATGCAAAGTGATGGAAGTGCCATTGATGTGGGACAATTTGCGACACCTCAGATGATTGATTTTGATGAGGACGGTTTGGTCGATTTACTAATTGGAGAAAAAAATGGAAACATCAATTTCTATCGAAATACAGGCAGTCTGACTTCCTATAGTTTTATACTTATCGAAGACACGATTGGAAATGCAGTAGCGTCAAATTATTTGGGCATTAATGGATATAGTGTTCCGTTTGCGTTTAAGAATGATGACAATGAATGGCGCTTGTGGGTGGGCAATGAAACGGGTACCATCAATGTATTTGGTGATATAGAAGGAAATATTTTTGGTGATTACACACTCCTAGAAGAGTCGTTTCAGAACATACGCGAAGGTGAACGCGCATCGATGCATCTAGCGGATATCACCAATGATGGCATTCGCGATATGGTCTATGGTCAGAATGGAGGAGGTGTTGCGCTATATGTTTCGGAAGAATTGATTATTTCGGTCGGTGAAAATGAAATTGATACAACGTTAGCGATTTACCCAAATCCATTAGGAACGGATCAAAAGCTAAACGTAATTATTCCTCAGAACTATCCGTTGAATAACACGTGTACGGTATACGATGTTTCCGGTAGAATGGTGGCGACGAAACGTGTTTCGCAACATCAATTTTCACTCGATTTGGAATTGCCGAACGGAGTTTATTTCTTGCGTTACCAGTCGGCAAACGCAAAATTCGTGATCAGATAAGATCAGGCGAATCGGGCATGGGCATCCAGTGCGTTACCGCGTTGAAGAACTGATTGCTATTCCCTTCACCTTGCCAAAAATGGGGGCCGTGTTTCGCGTATTTTTCACTGCCTTCAGGATAGAAATCGCGAATAAAATGCAAAACGATGACTTCGCGAATTTCAAACTCACCGGTTTTTCCCGGAAGAAACACACGATTGCCTGGAACATACGCCAGCACGCGTTGTCCGTGTTCCGGAAGTTGATCGTCGATGTCTATCCAGTGATTCATTTTTCTTGAGAAATAATGCGCAAATGTTCCAAGTGATGTCTGCCGTGCCAATGATATAGCGACAACATTTTTTTCAATGGCACTTCCGTTTGATATTGAGGATGAATATAGCTGAGATCATATTCATCCAAAGTCATGCTATCCCACGTTCTGCACCAGCGTTCATGAATGGCTTCCAGCATTTTTAATGAAGAATCGAAGTTGTCGATGCTGCCGTCGAGCAGTGCGGCCCAACGATTTTCATCATACGCTTTTATAACCGGTTTGTCTTCCGTTAAAGTGAGTTTGAGTCGGATGTACGCATTCGCGTGACTATCGGCAATGTGATGCACGATTTGCGAAGCGGTCCATCCGCCTTCGCGATAGCTCAGGCTGCGTTGCTTTTTCGTCAACGCTTCCGCCACTTTTCGAACGTTTGCCGGAAGTTGAGCCATATCGGCGACCATAATCTTGATGAGTTCGGGGGTATATACCTCGTGGTATTTTACTTTTCCGATGGGATATTTCCGTGCTTCGAGATCCATTAGTTGCCTTTAAAAATTGGTTTTCTTTTTTCCATAAAGGCTGTCACTCCTTCGCGATAGTCATTGCTGCTACCAGCTTCGATCTGCAATTTTTCTTCTAAACCCAGCTGTGCATCAAATGTGTTGTTCATGGCTTCATTCAACGCTTTTTTCGTCTGGGCGAGACCAAAGGTGGGCATCGCGGCAACTTGTTCAGCAAGCGCTTTGGCTGCGGCGTTGAACTCGGCATCCGGGAATACTTTGTAAAGCATTCCCATGCGCTCTGCTTCTGCGGCACTTACTTTATCTCCGAGCATCATGAGTGCAGATGCTTTTTGAAAACCGATCAATCGTGGTAAGAAAAATGTTCCTCCTGAATCGGGAATCAATCCAATTTTAGAAAAAGCTTGAATGAAAGAAACGCTTTCTGAGGCGATCACAATGTCGCAGCAAAGAGCGATGTTGGCACCCGCACCAGCAGCCACCCCATTCACCGCTGCAATCACCGGTTTTTCGATCGAACGAATGCGACTTACGATAGGATTGTAGTGCTCTGCCAAAATGGTTTTAAAACCGGGATTTACCGGCCCTGAAACCTCAGCCAAATCTTGACCTGCACAAAATGCTTTGCCTTCACCGGTGAGTACTATGGCTCGTACCGCTGCGTTGGCTGCGCATTCATCGAGGGCGGATTGCAGCGCTAGGGCCATTTCACGATTAAAACTGTTGAATAC
>JBMOFW010000103.1:0-10032 GCA_049318685.1 Flavobacteriales bacterium | reverse complement strand
GAGAGATCATTCAAAAGACCCACCGCATGCTCGAAGAAGATGTACGAAAAGCCCCTGAATACTGGCTTTGGACCCACAAACGATGGAAGCACAAACGCCCGATTTAGAAAAATTTCAATAAAGTGCTTTGGGATTCAAACAAAATTCGTATGTTTGCGCCCCCAATTCCGTACCTCATTAAAATATTTGCGACATGAACCGCATTAAGGAACTCGAAAAAAGACTCAACCCGGTGAAAGAATGGCCGGCATTTCAAGCTGGAGATTCAATCTCTGTGAGCTATAAGATTAAAGAAGGAAACAAAGAGCGTATCCAAACCTTTGCAGGTGTAGTGATTCAGCGCAGAGGTACCGGATCTACCGAAACCTTTACTGTTCGTAAGATCAGTGGTGGTGTGGGTGTAGAACGTATCTTCCCATTTGCTTCTCCTTTCCTCGATACCATTACGGTAACTAAACGCGGCCGTGTGCGTCGTGCTCGTATCTTCTACTTGCGCAAGCGTACAGGTAAAGCAAGCCGTATTCAAGAAAGAAAATATTTCGGAGCTACAGCTACCGCTGCTAGCGCAGAATAAAAATATCTCGGTTGATTTGCCGATAAGCCTCCCTAAGTGGAGGCTTTTTTTTTAGAACTAGAACAAGAACTGGAACCAGAAACTTGAAACTAGAAACCAGAAACCAGAAACCCGATGACCCTCGAAATTGTCGCTTCTACTGTACGCTCCTGTGTTGCTGCCGAACGCGGCGGAGCGAGTCGCATTGAACTTTGTGCTGCTCTGGGCACAGCTGGTGTCACGCCTTCATCAGGCATGATTCGCGCTGTGAAGGAAGCTGTAACAATTCCTGTATTCGTGATAATACGTCCACGCGAAGGGGACTTTATTTACAGTGAGGAAGAAATCCAGACCATGGAGCTAGAGATCGATGAGGCGAAGACTGCCGGTGCGGATGGTATTGTATTCGGTTGTTTAACTACGGATGGTCTTATTGATAAAGAAACAACGAAGCGATTAGTAGCCCATGCTGCTCCTTGGCCGGTCGTATTTCACCGCGCCTTCGATGTGTGTGCAGATCTTTCACGGGCTTTGGAAGATATTATTGAATGCGGTTGTATTCGCATTCTCACCAGCGGAGGCCAACCAAAAATCAACGCCGCTGGTATTGAAATGATTCATCAATTGGCAGACCAAGCCAACGGTCGCATTGCAATCATGCCTGGAGGCGGAGTGACCACAGAGGTGGTGCCCCTGTTTGATAAATCGAAAATTACCAATGTGCATACGAGCGCTCGCGTGAATATCGACTCACCTGCGGCCAACTGGCCTTCGGGAAATATCTTCGAAACGAATTGGGCAGAAACAGATGAATCTATAGTGCGCGAGTTTTGCGCGTTATGGAAATAAGGCCGAAAAACGCTCTTTCAGAAAAGTATAAAACGCATTGTAATTATCAACTGCATTGTAGTGTCGTTCGAACATCGTGCGCGCTCCCTTGCGTAGTTCTAGGTAATGCGCTTTGTTATTGATCATCTCCCGAATCGCATCTGCCACTTCTTGGGTTGAAAAGTCGAGGTCGATGACTTTCCCACAGCTATCATCAATGATCTCCGGATTACCAATAGTGCGCGTAACGATTCCAGGAATACCAAAACTAATCGCCTCCATTAGCGAAACAGGAATGCCTTCGGCTTTAGATAAATTCAAGATTACGCCAACAGGTTGATTGCGATAAAAATCAAAAATGGCTCCGTTGGGCAAGTGTCCAGTCAATTCAATTTTGTCTTGAAGTCCTCTGCGTTGAATTTCATCTATAAGCCTCTGTCCCTCCTCGCCTTCATACGGACCGAGGTGAATCCATCTAACGTGAAGATCACTTAATTTTGAGAGAATTTCTGGAATGTGAATGACCCGTTTATTTTCTGTTACCCAAGAGCATGTGACTAAAGTAAATAACTCTTCCGTTGGGATTGGTGCTAACGCACCTTGGTCAATGACGCCTAAACGAGCTACCTTTTGCTTACTTTCATCCAATTGAAAAACACGCTCAAGATGCTTTCTTCCATGATTTGAAATCGGGAAAATAAAATCGCTGTTCTTGACTTTGAACCGCTCGAAAGGCATAAATGGAGCCTTCTTCTCTTGAATATATGTGTTCCAATCACGATGGTACAAATCACTACTATGCGCTCTGCTCACCACAACCGAGCCCTTCATCAGCTTGTTTTTGACGACCGACGAAATAATACTACCTCTATGTAGCCAATAATTATAGAATAAAATTTGATCTACCCCTTGTTGTTTCAGCGCATCGCTTAAGGTATGCGCCTTATCATAGCAAATGCCCATGTAAGAGAAACAAAGCGAACGGTTGATCCAATGGTTCTTTCCATCTCTCCCTTTGACCATTTCGACCAACCACTGCCAGCGCGACCAAAGCGTGCGCTTGACTTTATGTAAAAAACCAAATACCGGAATTTTCTTATTTAATAGTAGAATATGAACATTCGGATATTGCGCAATGATTGGATTCAATTGCTCCCCTTTGTAGTCATCTACCGCATATATAAAGACATGGTCAAATTGAGCGCTGAGTATCGGGATTTCATTGTTGAGATAACTTTCCAATACACCGAAAGGATACGTTTTGGTCAACACACAAATGTTTTTTGATGGCATATCCTTTATGTTTAAAAACGTGATTTGATCAACTTTAATCCGTAATTGAAAAAATTCGAGATAAATGCCATCATCCCACCATTCGCGTTATGAACAGTCGCGAAATCAGCAAAAGACATAAAAGCCACGTGCTTATCCAATTCCGCTCGATACTTATTGAGTGTGCCCTCTTCCGCACCGGACTGCTTGTAATACGCATATTGATCCATAAAATAATGCACCCATATTTTCTTGGTGAATCGCTCTTGGTGTCGATACATAAACTTCAACTCACTTTCGTGATTGCGTTTTCTTTCTTCGCCCTTTTTCCAATGCACAAGAGTGGTTGCTTCCCACTTACAACACCACGAGAACTTATCTGCAAATCGAATAGTAAAATCATAGTCTTGGTGTCGCGACAACTCTTCATTGAATAAGATATTTTTTGCCGCCCACGCATTGATAACCATACTGGGTGTGGTGGCAGATCCACCGGCCAAGAGGTAGTTCGCAGCGCCATTTTTCCCTGAAAAAGGTCGGGCCGCCACCAGCGTAGTTTTTTCGCCATCGAATACCAAGGCACTTCCATAAACACCATCCGCACCTTCTCGTTGAATCGTTGTAAGCGATTTTTCCATATGATCCGGCAACCATTCATCGTCACTGTCCAATAAGGCTATATAGTCGCCTTGCGCATTCAAAATGCCATAATTTCGACTCACATTCGCATTGCCTTTTTGCTCCATTCGATGAAAATGAATACGCTTATCTTCAAATGCATCGACCACAGGCTTCAAATCAACCGAAGAACAATCATCAACCACATAGACTTCGAAATCCTGCACAGTCTGTGAAAGCACACTCTTGAGGGCACGACGCAATTCATCGGGCCGGTTATAAACAGGTATGACAACGGTGAAAATCAAGCAACACTTTTTTTTAAGGTGGACAAGTATACGAATTTATATTTGTTGAATGTTGAACAGACTATTACTCTTCATCGTGGTTGTATTGCCGCTATGCGTAAGAACCCAAACCATTGACAATCTTGTTTTTGAAGGAGCGGGAATCCGAGGAATAGCCTATTGTGGCGCATTAATGGAATTGGAAGAACAAGGCTATTTGAGCAGTGTTCAGCGCGTTGCAGGCACTTCTTCAGGAGCAATTACAGCCTCGTTGTTGAGTGTAGGTTATACCCCACAAGAAATATATGACATCATAGGCGAAACCAATTTTGGAAAGTTCAATGATGGAGGCGGATTGTTTATAGGTGGTATTCACCGGTTGAAAAAAAAATTGGGCTATTACAAAGGCCGAAAATTTTTAGACTGGTTGGAAAAGCTTATCGAAGCAAAAACAGGAAATAAAAATTTCACCTTTGCAGATCTTGAACAAAAAGTCACTGCCAATCGCTTTAATAATCCTTTCAAACATCTGGTGATTTCGGCGACAAGTTTAAACCATCAAGAAGCCCTATTCTTTTCGTATTATACCTATCCCCAAATGCGTATCGTAGATGCTGTACGTGCGTCAATGGCTGTGCCCTATTATTTCGAACCGCTTATTATTGATTCCTTGGGCAAATCGGTGTCTTTCAAAGAAATGAAACCATCCGACCATATTTGTGTAGATGGTGGATTTGTGACCAATTTCCCTATTTATATTTTCGACTATGCGCCCTATTGCACCGGTGTTGAAACCCCAATAGCGGGAACGCGCAATTGCAGCGGTTCCACTTTCGGATTGCGCATAGATAATCAAGACCAAATTGATGCTGACCAAAATGGTCATCGCGAATTGGTAGATGTTCCAATAGCTGATATCAAAGATTATTCAATCGCCTTTTATTATCTCGTTAAAGAATCGATGAATCGGTATATGCTCACTGAAGACGATTGGTTGCGCACCATCTCCATCAGTGATTGTGCAATTGGACCAAAAGTCAAAAAACTCAGTATTGCCGAAAAGCAGTTACTTATTGATGCTGGAAGAAAAGCCGTCAGGGAAAAACTCGCCTCTTAATATCAGAAGAGAATCGCGCGAATGGTGTTGACAAAGTGCACTAAAAAACTGGGATTAATCAAGGTGATAAACACGATACCACTAATCGCTCCCCAGATGTGAGCGTCATGTGCCACGTTGGTTTGTCCCCTTTTTTGAAGATAATGCTCCATGATAAAAAAGACCGGTGCGGCGATGTAGGCCGGCAACGGAATGATGAAGAAAAAGACTACCTCGAATTGAGGAAACAGAATCATGAACACCATCATCAACGCACTCACTGCGCCTGATGCTCCTACAGCGCGATAACCATATGCATCCGCTTTCTTCACCATCGCTGGAATTGAGGCACCCAAAGCACCAAAAATGTAAAGCCCGATGAACAATAAATAGCCCGTTTGAATACCCCAAAAATTGAATAATGGGAAGAAACTATGAAACAAAATAGGACTTGTAAACACTTGCTCTAAGAACGATCCAAAACTGTAAAACACGATCATATTCACAGCCAAGTGACTCCAATCGGCATGCAGCAGGATGTGCGACAACAAGCGATAATACTGCTTGTTGTGCTTGACCTTCCAAGGATCAAAAAGCAATTTTTCATAAATGGACATATTGCTGAATCCTTGATAGGAAACAAGCCCCGTCAAAACTATAATGATGAGTGTAATGGATAACATTAGCTTGTGTGATCAGCAACAATAAGCCATTGCCCTGCTTTTCTTTTCCAATGAAGTGTGTAATAACCACCAATAGTATCCGTCAATCGAAACAATTCCCACTTTCCATTGATCAAAACATCTTCGTGTCCGATGAGTTGGTGATCCATATTGGTAAAATCGAGTCGCCCCATTTTAGCACGACTATCATATGACTTTTTGTAATTATCAAGTGTAGCCTGCCACCCTCGTGTAATTCCGCTTTTTCCGATGAAAGACAATGAATCACTTTTCCAATAATACCCCATAAATCCGTCGATATCACCGTTATTCCAAGTAAGTTGCTGTTGCTCCATCAGAATGTCCAATGAGTCAAAAATCACTTGCGCATTGACATGCGAAGTTTTGCTCTCTTCCTGGCAAGCACTCAAGAAAGCAAAAGCAATGAGCACGGCGATATAGGAGCGCATTATCATTACACGTTGAAACGGAAATGCATTACATCACCGTCTTGAACGATGTATTCTTTTCCTTCCACACCGAGTTTACCCGCTTCTTTCACTGCGGCTTCGGATTTGTAGGTGATGAAATCTTGATACTTGATGACCTCAGCGCGAATAAATCCTTTTTCGAAATCGGTGTGAATTACACCAGCAGCTTGTGGTGCAGTATATCCATTATGGATGGTCCATGCACGAACTTCCTTCACCCCTGCTGTGAAATAGGTTTGCAGTTTAAGCAAACGATAGGCAGCTTTGATCAACTTAGAAACCCCCGGCTCATCCAATCCGAGATCACTCAAAAACATTTGACGTTCTTCAAATGTCTCCAATTCTGCGATATCCGACTCAATGGCTGCACCGATAACGAGCACTTCTGCATTTTCATCTTTCACTGCTTCACGCACAGCTTCTACATATTGATTGCCCGTAGCCACTGACGATTCTTCGACATTGCAGCAATACAATACCGGCTTAGCGGTGAGCAATTGCAATTCTTGATTGAGTTTTTCCTCATCTTCGTTTTGAGGAGGAACAGTGCGCGCCGATTTGCCTTGTTCCAAGGCTGTTTTGATGCGCATCAAATAATCGTAAATCTTTTTAGCAGAACTATCGCCTGAGTTGGCGGCACGCTGCACACGGGCAATACGTTGATCAACCGACTCAAGATCCTTGAGTTGAAGCTCTATATCGATGATTTCTTTATCGCGAACCGGATTCACTGATCCATCCACGTGTACTACGTTCGGGTCATCAAAGCAACGTAAAACGTGAATAATGGCGTCGGTTTCGCGGATGTTGGCCAAGAATTTATTCCCAAGTCCCTCTCCCTTACTCGCTCCTTTAACCAAGCCGGCGATATCAACGATCTCGATGGTCGTTGGAACGATTCGTTCTGGAGTAATCAATTCTGCGAGCGCAGTAAGACGTTCGTCTGGAACGGTAATGGTGCCCACATTGGGTTCAATGGTGCAAAAAGGAAAGTTGGCTGCTTGTGCTTTCGCATTGCTCAAACAGTTGAAAAGTGTACTCTTGCCGACGTTTGGAAGTCCGACAATTCCGCATTTAAGTGCCATAAATCTGTCTTTGGGGCGGCAAAGATAACACGACCGGCCTTAGTTAACCCCATTTGGAGTCAATGACAGATAGATATTCTGATCTACACAAACACCATTCGCACTTTGGATAGGCTCGCCACTCACTTCTGTTCCTACATAGACGCGAACATTGTAGCGATCATAATGAAGTTTACCAATGGCAGTTTGACCCATTTCATTCATCAAATAAACATAACGCTGAGAAACTTTGAACGATTCGCCAGGTTGCAGAACAATGATTTGTGGTTCACGAACATTTTGAGCTACGGAGAACTCCACTTCGACGGTCAAAACCACATCTGAGGTATTCATTAATATTAACTCTTCATTGAACTGGTTGTCTTCGACCTGCTCTGCGGGGTTACCAAATGCGTGATGATTCCAAAAATTACCCAACCATTGGCAACTGGCGGGTAACAAATACGCGTACGGATTGAAATGACGGATTCCGCTTCCACATTGATTATTCGACACAGAAAATATGCCGTCACCCGCGTTAGGCACATCCACCACTGGTTGAGGCACGGCAGGTGCGGTGTGGGTATAATTCGGCTTGGTGTAATTTTCTGTGCGGTGAGGACGATGGGCGGTGTTAGAGTCGCCTACTTTCATCTTTGGCGCACTATTGCTGCGAGCAGAAGTCCCTGTCCGTGTATTCATTTTGGCAGAAGAGGCACTTGAAGAAACACGCACGGATGCGCTTTTTGACGCCGATCCCGATTTCACATCTCCCGATTTACTCTGGCTAAGGCCACTAAGACAGGCAACAACTAAGCTGATTGCCAAGAAGATGGATAGTTTTTTCATGTGTTTTGGGTTTTAGACAATCGAAAGTAAATAAATAATTGAAATGTTCCTATTTCCTTCGATAGCAATTTCTTAAATTAGCTAACATTAATTTCAACTCTATGAGAAAGCTCTGGAAGTTTGCCTTTGTACTAATGGTCGTTTTTGCCTCTTGTCATAACAGTTCTAAGACGACGGCTGTGGAGGAAAATCCGATTGGAATCAACTCTTCCGCTATTCACGACGTATTGGCTTTTAGAGTTCAATTCACCCCAACCTTGGTGATCAATGCCATGCCAATGGCCACAGGTGACCCCTATTTGATTCTTGAATTGAAAGAAGTGGATGGAAAAAACATTCAACCTGCTTTGGCGCTCGACCACGTGGTGATGGAGTTTAATGGTAAGAAAACTAAGGTCGATATCACCGAAATGCACGACTTCGGCACAGATAGTCCGATATTACAAGGGGTGGTGCGCGAAATCCCTAAAGACATCAACAAGCTGGACCGTGTCACCTTGCATTTTTTCGAGATAGCTTCTCTCAAAACACATGAGCTCACGGTTCAGAACTTGAATTCAACAGTAGCTTATTAATTGCTCTTCTTCGGACCGCGCTTGAAGAATTTCTTCTTTGGTGCCGCTCCTCCCGTATTTGGCTGATGTGATTTTTCTCCTTGACGTGGTTTTCCGCTGCGTGGACTGCCGCCGCGCGATTGCCCACCACGAGATTTATTTTGTGATGCTGCAGGACGTTGAAAATCACGCTGAGTCAGTGGAATAGGCGACACATACGGATGTTCTTCTACAACAGGCACCTTGGTTTTAATCAATCTTTCGATATCGCGCAAATAATCGCGTTCCTCCATTTCGCAGAATGAATATGCTACGCCATTGGCACCAGCTCTTCCCGAACGTCCGATGCGATGCACATAGGTCTCTGGAATATTGGGGATTTCATAATTGATTACATATTCCAATAAATTCACATCGATACCACGAGATGCAATATCCGTAGCGACTAAGACACGAATCGTTTTGTCTTTAAAGCTATTGAGGGCATTTTGACGGGCATTCTGGCTCTTGTTTCCGTGTATGGCCAAAGCCTTTACATTGTTTTTCTGTAACACCTTTACCACCTTGTCTGCCCCGTGTTTGGTACGTGTAAATACCAATACCGACGACATCTCAGGCTTTTTGAGCAAATGCAACAGTAGGTCATTCTTGTCGCCTTTTTCCACATAGAACAAGTGCTGTTCAATGGTTTCGGCTGTTGACGAAACCGGAGTCACCTCCACTTTCTTAGGTTCTGTCAAAATGGTATTGGCCAATTTCACAATCTCCGGCGGCATAGTGGCCGAGAAAAAAAGCGACTGGCGCTTCTTCGGCAGAGCAGCTATGACCCGTTTCACGTCGTGAATAAAGCCCATATCGAGCATACGATCGGCTTCATCCAACACAAACATTTCCACTGATCGTAAATTGAGCGCGCCTTGATTCATCAAATCAAGTAAACGTCCTGGTGTGGCCACCAAAATATCCACGCCTTGTCGCAAGGTGGCGACTTGAGGATTTTGATTGACACCACCAAAAATCACCGCATGACGCACTTTGGTGTGTCGGCCATATGAATCCAAGCTTTCTTTGATCTGTATCGCCAACTCACGTGTTGGGGTCAGGATCAACGAACGAAGCACAGGCTTTCCTGGAGTTTTGGTGTTATGAATATGCTGTAAAATAGGAATACTAAACGCGGCTGTTTTTCCGGTACCCGTTTGGGCACATCCGAGTAGGTCGTGACCTTCTATCAAATGAGGAATGGCTTGAGCTTGTATGGGGGTTGGATTTGTGTACCCCTCTTCACTTAATGAGCGCAAAATCGGCTCAATAATCTTCAAATCTGTAAATTGCATGTAGTGCAAAGGTAGTCTATTTCAGCCAATCACCGAGATTTCCACAAGATGCCAACAATATAAGAGCTGCCCGTGTGAAAAAACTAACTTTGCCCGCCATATACCAAAAGCGTTTATGAGCACAATTCAGGATCTTCAAAAGATCGCCTCTCAAGTACGCCGCGACATTGTCAGAATGGTTCATGCGGTAAATAGTGGTCACCCCGGTGGCAGCTTGGGATGCACAGACTACATCGTTTCCCTTTATTTCAACGTGATGAAAACCGATCCAACCAACTGGAATATGGATGGCAAGGGAGAAGATTTGTTTTTCTTAAGCAATGGCCATATTTCCCCAGTATGGTATAGTGTGCTCTCACGCAAAGGATACTTTCCAGTGGCGGAACTCGCTACCTTCCGCAAACTGAACACCCGTTTACAA
>JBMOFW010000102.1:0-10036 GCA_049318685.1 Flavobacteriales bacterium | reverse complement strand
GGAAAGTGTGTCGCACCGACATAATTAATCCATCTTCATTGCGCGAAGTCGCCACGAGCTCTTCTCCAAGTTCTTCCGCGACCCAACTGTGGTAATGCCCTATTTGAAATGGGTTTTCGATGCCTGCAAACAATACATCATTCCCAGAAGTGCTATTGGCCATTGAACTTTGACCATGAATAACTTGATTGAGATTCGACAATCGACCACCAAACCGTTCAACAATGGCCTGCATTCCGAGGCAAACACCCAAAACCGACGATTCGTTCGGTAGATGATTTAACAACGCCGGCATAATGCCCGCTGCGGAAGGAAGGCCCGGTCCGGGAGAAAGCACAATATGCCTGTACCCCAACGCTTCCTCAAGATCAATCTCATCATTGCGCTTGACTGCGACAGATGCTCCTTCACCAACCAAATAATGATGCAGGTTGAAGGTGAAGCTATCGTAGTTATCCAAAATCAACAATTCCATGATTCGGCTGTTATATTTGTCTAAAGGTTCTCTTATGGCACTATTGAAAAAATTACTTTACTACGTCAATCCTCTGAACTTATTCAAAAAGGAAAAAGCCGATTTGAATTTGCGATTTATGCATGGCATCAACAAGATTTCTATCCTTGTGTTCTTGGCTTGCGTTACTTTGATGGTAGTTCGGGCGTGCTCGCGCTAGAATTCGATTCCCATTTCACTGATTTGAGCATGTGTGCGATGTCTTCTCGCACAAAATTCAGCACTGGAGCAATCGAATCTGGATTGGGTTTATTGTTGAAATATAAACTGCCACGGAAAAAATGCTTAACACTGTCAGTCACGAAGAACTGCACTTGTGAAGCGGCTTCACCATCGATGTCATATATGATTCCAAACACTTTTGAAGCCTCTTCCTCTACCGGTGTGCGACGCACTCCAGAAGCTTTCATCTCATGCTTCATGGCAAAAGTGTATGCATCCTGCACCAATTCATTCACGTTATTGTTGACACCAAAATAGGTGCAATAAATGGTCGCATTAAAACGCGGATAAGAGATATTAAACCAACAACTATCTGCTCCTTGGCGATCTTTAAAATCTTCGACACGCGCATAGTTAGGCACATCCAAACTGACTTCGCAACTGGATTGAAAGCGAGAATAATCGTGAGCCGGCAAATCGATTCGAAAATAACCGGGAGGTTTTGGAATTGCTTCTTCACGGCACGACTGCAATACCGCAGCTGTCAAGAAAAAAATAAAAAAGAAAATTCTATGTGTTTTCTTCATGAATGGGCAGAATTACTTTGATTCGTTTAATCTTGCGCTTATCCGCAGCTTCTACGATAAATTGAAAACCCTCAAAATGCAAGATATCCCCTTTCACCGGGATGGAGCCGGATTGTTCGATCATAAAACCAGCCAACGTTGTGGCATCGCCTCTTGATTCTTCAAAAAGTGTTTCATCGATTTCCAAGACGCTATACATATCCACGAGAGATGTCTTTCCTTCGAAAATAAATGTACGGTCATCTAGTTTGGAATAATGCAATTCCTCGTCATCAAACTCATCACTGATTTCTCCGACGATTTCTTCTAGGATGTCTTCCAGCGTGATAAGGCCGCTTGTTCCACCGTATTCATCGACAACAATGGCCAAGTGAATTTTATCGGATTGAAATTGTTGCAGCAAATCATCAATTTTCTTGTTTTCAGGAACGAAGAAAGGTTGACGTATAAGAGTTCTCCAATCAAATTCCACCGAGTCGATATATGGCAATAAGTCTTTAGTGAAAAGAAAACCGGCCACTTCATCTGGCGAATTTTTGAAAACGGGCAGGCGGCTATAACCTTTATCCAAAACAGTGGAGAATACCTCTTCCAACGAATCGTCCTCCCACAAAGCCGCAATGGACGTGCGGGGAGTCATGATTTGTCCGACTTCTTTCGCACCGAAAGTGACTATACCTTCTAGGATTTTATTTTCTTCAAAACTTAGATTATCATCTTGCGTTAATTCCAAGGCGTGACCGAGATCATCAACGGTGATATTGCTTGCTGTGCGTGATTTGAGGCGATTTTCAAGAAAACCACTTGTACGCATCAAGAATAATGTCAGCGGCGCAAAGATTTGTTGAATGACCTTCAGCGGAATCGCCATGAAGCGCGCATTTCGGAGGTTGTTTCCAGTGGCATAAACCTTCGGAATCACTTCGCCAAAAAGTACGGGAATGAAGGTAATCGCCACGACGTCGATGAGTGTCTTTACCCAACTCGGATAATTCTCGGCAGGAAACCATTCTGCGGCCAATTGTGTGGAAAGCAAAACAATGGCAATATTGATCGCATTATTGGCAATCAGAATGGTGGCAAGAAGTCGCTTGGGTCCTGTTTCCTTATCGGGTTTCTCTAATAATTCAATGATGACTTGCGAAGGTTTATCTTTTGCTTCTTTGAGCAGCGCGCGCTGAGAAGGGGTAATAGAAAACATAGCGACTTCACTTCCGCTAATCAATGCACTGCATACAAGCAGCAACAGCACAAGCACCATTGGGCCTGCGCTGCTGAGCAAAAAAACCGAAAAAATGTTCAAATTAATGAACTCGAAAATTGCCAAAATTGAAAAAATTTAGTGGTGTTGTGAACGAATTCCTTAGAACGGAAGATCATCCTCAACGGGGGTATTCACTGGTGTAGGTGCGGGAGCCGGAGCTTGAGCAGAGGGCGTGGCAATCGCACCAGCCGTGGCACTGCGTGGAGTGAGAATGGTCAATTCATCAACGTTAATTTCGGTGATGTACTTCTTCTCTCCATTCTGTTCATATTGGCGGTTGCGAAGGCGACCTTCCACATATACACTCATGCCTTTTTTAAGGTAATCCTGAACAACTTTCGCCAAACCTGCAGTGCGCACCACGATGTTGTGCCAATCTGTAAGTTCTTTTGTTTCGCCGGTATTTTTGTCTTTCCAACGTTCGGTAGTTGCAATTCTAAATTGAGCTACCATGCCTCCATTGTCGAAGCTTTTAATTTCTGGATCCGCACCGAGATTTCCGATAAGGATCACTTTGTTTACACTTGCCATTGTTTTTAGGTGTTATCTGGTTAATTAATGTTTGACGTAGCAAATATACGTCAATCATCAAGGCTGACGCGGTTTATGCGATATTCAACTTATTCATACACGTTGATATCTTTCAAGTACTTTTCGATCACGCGCGGCAATCCCTTTGACGCCATTTGTGACGGAGAAAGCATAACATACCCTTCAGGCCATTTTTTTTGAAACTTATGTGGATTTATATGATAAAACCATACGAAAAGACGCCGGTGAGATAACAAATGCTTGATTGGCAAGGAAATTTGTTGAATATCTGCCTCCGAAACAACTAAACCGTTTGATTGCAGCGATGCTAAAATGTCTTTTTTATCCAGTGCTTGAGGTGATTCAACCAAAGGAAAATCATAAAGTCCTTCCCAAATCCCTTCTCCTACGCGCTTTTTCATTAAATAACCATTCGGTGTATTCACCAAGGCGTAATACATATAGACATCCACCACTTTAGTTTTTCCTTTTTTCAAGGGAAACTGATCGACCTGGCCGTGAGCATAAGCAAAACATCCCGGGCGAACGGGGCAGCTTCCACATTGCACATTTTTGGGTGTGCAGCATGTTGCGCCGAATTCCATCATCGCTTGATTGTGGGTGGCTGGATCAGAGGAGGCAATCAATTCCTCGGCGATTGCTTTGATTTTTAACAATCCTTCTTTGCTATCAATCGGTTCGGAAACCCCGAAAAAGCGCGAAATCACGCGCATCACATTGCCGTCAACCACCGGTTTGCGCATGTTAAACGCAAAAGAGCCAATTGCTGCCGCTGTATATTCACCGATACCTTTAAGTGCGAGTATATCCTCATATTGGGACGGAAATACAGCATTATAGGAATCCCGAATTTTTTTTGCAGTAGCGTGCAAATTTCTTGCGCGGCTATAATAACCCAATCCTTGCCAAAGGCGAAGCACGTCATCTTCTGGAGCGACAGCTAGGTCGGAAACAGTGGGGTAGGTTTCTGCAAAGCGTTGATAATAGGACATTCCTTGATCAACTCGGGTCTGCTGCAAGATAATTTCTGAGAGCCAAATTAAGTACGGGTCAGTCGTATTGCGCCAGGGCAAATCGCGTTTATTGGAACGGTACCATGTGGTCAATTCAGCACTGAAATTCATAGAAAAGATAAAAAAAAGCTAACACTCGGGAAAACAAGCCATTGAAATTAGAAGTTCATGACTATATTTGCACCCCAAAATTTTGGCGAATATCCATTAATACAAAATAAAAACCTAAGGAAAGATGACGAAGGCAGATATCGTGACAGACATCTCCAACAAAACAGGAATCAGCAAAGAAGATGTGCTGGCAATTGTTGAAGGATTTATGACCACCGTTAAAAACTCTATGGAGAATGGTGAAAATGTTTATCTCCGTGGCTTCGGAAGCTTCATTGTGAAGAAGCGCGCTGAGAAATTGGGCCGAAACATTTTGGCGAAGACCAGTGTTACCATCCCAGCACACTATGTACCTGCTTTCAAGCCTGCAAAGGAATTTGTAGACTCAGTGAAGGAAAAAGTGAAAGTGGTTGAGCATGTCTAAGAAGACAGGACTCATCACACTATCAGTTGTGAGCCTTGCGCTCCTCGTTCTTTTTTTAGTATTGCCTAAACAACCCTCATCCGCCCGTGAAAAGGCGAATGCACCAATGGACAGCGATTCGCTGCGATTGGCACAGGCTATAGAATTGGTCAACGGTCCCAACCCGATGGAAGGGATTACCATTTTGAGAGATCTTGTAAAAAAAGATTCGACGAATGTTGAGGTCCAATACTGGCTTGGTGTCTTTGCAGCCCAATCCCAACAGGTAGACAAGGCCATTGCCCGATTTAATACGGTTTTGACCCTGGACCCTACCTATTTGGCGGCTTACATTGATCGCGGAGGCGTGTATGCCGGCATGGGCGATACCCTTGCGGCTTTGCGCGATTTTCGCAAAGTGGTTGAGTTAGACTCCACCAACAACTTTGGTTTGCTCTTTTCAGGGCAAACAGAAGAAATGTTAGGAATGTATGCTGATGCAAAACAGCATTACGAACAATTACTACGACATAACAGCGACACCGTTGTGGTGAAGCGTGTTAAAGAGTATATCAGTAAAATAGAAACAAAATTAAACCCGTAGAACAATGCCTTGCGGTAAGAAAAGAAAGCGTCATAAAATGGCGACCCACAAAAGAAAGAAGCGTCTTAGAAAGAACCGTCACAAGAAAAAGAACCGCTAGTATTAGCCTCTTTCACGACGCGCTGTCCCGTATGGGACGACGCCCTGACAGATCTAAGGGGTGGATAGGTATATCCGCCCGTTTCTTGTTATACCCATATCCAAGCTCAATCATTGAATGCTGAACTGGTCATAAATGCTACTCCAACCGGTGTAGACATTGCCCTATTGCATGACAAATCGCTGATCGAACTCCACCGTGAGCAACGCAATCAGCAATATGCCGTGGGCGATATCTATCTAGGTCGGGTGAGGAAATTAATTCCTCACCTCAATGCTGCATTTGTGGATGTGGGTTACGACAAAGATGCATTCTTGCACTATCTCGATCTGGGACCTCAATTTTCCTCTTTGAATATTTTTACTCGACACACCATCAGTGGCGAGCAAAAGTCAGCCGACCTCATGAATTTCCCGCTTCAACAGGATATTCAGAAAGAAGGCAAAATCAAAGACGTCATGGGCCAAGGATATGTGATTCCCGTGCAAGTAGCCAAGGAGCCCATTTCTCAAAAAGGACCACGTCTCACCAGCGAAATCACTATCGCCGGTCGATACCTTGTTCTTGTTCCGTTCTCCAATAAAGTATCGCTCTCATCGCGTATTACCGATGAAAACGAGCGCGACCGTCTGCGTAAATTGATGCATAGTATTCGTCCGTCAAACATGGGCGTCATTATCCGCACGCAAGCCGAAGGAACAAGCGTTACCGAATTGGATCAAGACCTTCAAGATCTCGTGAAGCGTTGGGAGGAAATGTTTAAAACACTTAAGCATGCCCGTGCCCCTCAACGTATCCTCGGCGAAATAGACAAAACATCTTCCGTTATTCGCGATCTTCTCACTGATAATTTCACCAATATCCATGTCAACGACGAGCAAGTGGCTGCCATGGTGCGTGGATACATGAAGAACATCGCTCCTACTCAGGAAAATATTGTCAAATTTCACAAACTGCCAGATCTCTTTGATGCATTCAATGTGCACAAACAGATTAAAGCGTCTTTTGGAAAACAAGTCAACCTAAAAAGTGGCGCCTACCTCATTGTGGAACATACAGAGGCCATGCACGTTATCGACATCAATAGCGGTAACCGAAAAAATGCTACGGTAAAAGATCAAGAGGAAAATGCACTTCAAACCAATATTGAATGTGCCAAAGAGGTAGCACGTCTCTTGCGACTGCGTGATATGGGCGGTATCATCTGCATCGACTTTATCGACATGCAGAATCGCGACAACCAACGCAAACTTCACGATGCGATTCGTGACTTCATGGCTGAAGACAAGGCCAAACACAATGTACTTCCTCCGAGCAAATTCGGTGTTGTGGAAATTACACGTGAACGGGTAAAACCGGTTACGAAAGTCATCACAACCGAAAAATGTCCAAGTTGCGGAGGAAAAGGTATTGTTCAAGCCTCCGTGCTTTTCACAGATGAAATAGAAAATGGCATTCGCTTTTTCAGTGAAGAAGGCACACACAAAGAAATTAAACTCATCGTGCATCCCATGGTGGAAGCCTATATCACCAAGGGTTTCTTCAACAACATCGTTAAACGTTGGAAGAAAAAATACGGAATTAAAATCACCGTTGAAGCCTCTACTTCTTCTGAGCTTCTGGAATATCACTTCTTTGATAAAGAAGGGGAAGAAATTGCCATTTAAACCATTGTAATATATTCTTGTCAAGCACAAAACGCTCGACCATGAAGTTCCTATCAATTCGTATAGCGCTATGCCTTTTATTGCTTAGCTCACTTCAATCTTTTTCGCAATCAGCAGATTCACTTGGCCTCCCTGGAGATCAACTGGACCTCTACGCCGTAATGGATGCTTTCGAAAAAACGAAGGATTTAGAGTCATTTGAAAAAACGATCAACGAAGAAAGCAGTGGAATCAACAACTTCGATTTGAACGCAGATGGCGAAGTAGATTACATCCGCGTTATCGATCACAACGATGGAAATGTACATGCCATTACGCTCCAAATCGAGCTTTCAGACAATTTAATTCAAGATGTAGCCGTTTTTGAAATTGAGAAAACAGGAAACGAAAGCGTTTCTTTACAACTGGTCGGCGACGAAGACCTTTACGGCTCCAATTACATCATCGATCCCAACGCTGACGAAGACTACACCAAATCAATGGCACGCATTATCGTAAATGTGTGGCTTTGGCCAAGTGTCCGATTTATCTACGCACCCGGTTATGTCATCTATGTCTCCCCTTTTCACTACAAACGCTATCCACATTGGTGGAAGCCATGGCATCCAGTGCAGTGGCATCACTACCACAATCGATGCGTTGTGTATCATGGAAGATACCACCGTACACACGTCATACGCGCGCACAATGCGCATAGAGTATACAAAACGAAAAGAGCAACTGTGGTGAAAAAGAAACAGCTCACCACGAAATCAAAATCGAAGGCGACAAAAACCGAACCGCGCACAAAAAAGGAATCTTCGGGTCAGAAAAACAAATCCGAAACGAAACAAAAGACGCAATCAAAGTCACAAAAAAGTGGCGGACAGCGAGGACGTAAATAATCAAACTCGGTAATACGAGATAAAATACTTCTCCACGGATTCACTCAATGCTTGCAAATTGAGATGATCACTGGCTTGGGCGGCATCTACAATGGTGCCGTCCTTCATTTTCACTTTAATTACATCTGTCTTTACATTGTAGGCTCTGTTGTATACGCGATCACTTATTACAAAGTAAGACGCTTCTTCATGGCTCAAATGGAGACGCTGCGCTATTTCTTCGATTTTTTGTTCGATACGAATCGGATCAATTTTGTCTCGAGACATTTCAATTTTGAAAAGCGCTCGATTCACAATGCCTTTAGACAATATTGAAAGTACTTTGTCTTCATGGTTTTGCCAAACTTTGATGGCGCCCATAATATCAAAATCATCGAGCTGCACAAAATTTTCTATTGCTGTGGTGCCATTTTCGAAATCTTCTTGTCCAATTTTATTGTATAAAAAATAAAATAAAGCCGGAGAACAGAATACCGTTTCTCCTTGCTCTGCAAGATATTTGGCGCGGCGCAAGGCATTTACAAGCATAAATTCAGCACTCAATACAGTTTTGTGCAAATAGACTTGCCAATACATGAAACGGCGAGCGACAATGAATTTTTCAATGGAATAAATGCCTTTCTCTTCGACGACCAATTCATCATTGACCACATCCAACATCTTGATGATGCGCTCACTGCCCACTTGGCCTTCCACTACACCGCTGAAAAAACTATCCCGCGCGAGATAGTCGAGGCGATCCATATCCAATTGGCTGCTCACCAGTTGATGCAAAAACTTCTTTTGATATTGATTATTGAATATGCGAATAGCCAGATCAAAAGCACCGTTTGACTCTTTATTCAAATTGGCCATCAAATAAGCACTGACTTGTTCATGATGGACTTTGTCTACGATAGAATGTTCCAATGCATGACTGAATGGTCCATGGCCAATATCGTGAAAGAGAATGGCACAAAGACAACCCAATTCCTCTTCTTTGGTGATTTCATGGCCCTTATAGCGAATTTCCTCAATGGCATTTTGCATCAAGTGTAAAGCGCCTATGGCATGTTGAAAACGATTGTGAACAGCACCAGGGTATACCAAATAAGATAATCCCAACTGTGCTATCCGCCGCAGACGCTGGAAGTAAGGATGATCAATAAGATCCAACAAATGATCGTGACGAAAGGTCACAAATCCATATACCGGATCATTGATAATTTTTCGTTTGTTGGGCTTATGCACTTGATTTTCCATGGCTGTGCAATATTACGACTGAATCGGGGTTCAGTTCAATCGCTTCCACAATTGGAAGAACATCATTAGCTTTACCCTCAAATCTCAAGCATGGCAAACGAAAGAATACTCTGGGCCGACGACGAAATCGACTTGCTCAAACCGCATGTAATGTTCCTAGAACAAAAAGGATACGTCCTCACCACAGTCAACAATGGTCGCGATGCCATCGACTTGGTCAAAGAGAAATTTTTCGATATTGTTTTTCTTGATGAGAATATGCCCGGATTAAGCGGACTTCAGGTGCTTCAAGAATTAAAGACGATTGACCCTACACTACCTGTGGTGATGATCACTAAAAGTGAAGAGGAGCAAATTATGGAAGACGCTATCGGTTCCAAGATTTCTGATTACCTGATCAAACCGGTCAACCCCAATCAAATTTTGCTTTCTATCAAGAAAAACTTGGATGAAAAGCGTTTGGTGAGCGAGAAGACCACTAGTGATTATCGTCAAGAGTTTCGTGAAATTTCTATGCGTTTGGGTGATCGTATGGATGCGTCTGAATGGGCTGATTTTTATAGAAAACTCGTGCATTGGAGCATGGAGTTGCAAAGCAGCAACGATGAGGGCATGAGCGAAATTTTCAAATCGCAGCGCACCGAAGCGAATGAGCAGTTTGCCAAATTCATTAAAAATAACTATTTGGGATGGTTGAAAAATAGCAGCACAGCGCCTATCATGTCGCATACGTTGGTAAAAAATAAAATCGCTCCCATTATCAAAGACAACAAAGAGACCACATTCGTATTAGTCATCGACAACTTGCGTTGGGACCAATGGAAAACCATTGCGCCACGGTTGAAAGAGTATTTCCGCGTTGATTCAGAAGAAATATTCTATAGTATTCTGCCGACAGCAACGCACTATGCGCGCAATGCTCTGTTTGCGGGA
>JBMOFW010000101.1:0-10153 GCA_049318685.1 Flavobacteriales bacterium | reverse complement strand
TATTACTGTTATTGCCGGTAGCGCTTATTGCTATTCTGACCGGTTGTGGACATGCAGACCATGCGGAGCCTAAAGAGTCTGTGTATGTTGTGTCGAATCCTATTCTCCGCGATACAACGATTTATCAAGAATATGTCAGTCAAATTCGCTCTATTCAGCATATAGAGTTGCGAGCGATCGAAAAAGGATATTTGCAGCACATTTATGTGGACGAAGGTCAGGCTGTAAAAAAAGGCCAATTGTTGTTTCAAATTCTACCGATCGTCTATCGAGCAGAATCTCAAAAGGCTGAAGCTGAATTGAATTTTGCCGAGATTGAATATGCCAATACAAAGGCATTGGCTGATAGCAATATTGTGTCGAAGAATGAATTGGCGTTGGCCAAGGCTAAGCTGGCGAAAGCGCAATCGGAGTTGAATTTGGCTCAAACACATTTGTCATTCACCGAAATCAGAGCGCCTTTTGATGGCATTGTAGGTCGATTCAACGATGTACGTTTGGGTAGCCTTTTGGATGAAGGGGAACTGCTGACCACGTTATCCGACAATTCTCAGATGTGGGTTTATTTCAATGTGCCTGAAGCAGAGTATTTGAATTATGCAAGTCGTCCTAAGCCGGATAGTTTGATGCATGTGAAATTGGAATTGGCCAACGGCGCTTTATTCGAGGCAGATGGTGTGGTTGAAACGATTGAGGCCGACTTTAAAAATGAAACCGGCAACATTGCGTTTCGTGCAACCTTCAATAATCCGTCAGGATTGCTGCGGAATGGAGAAACCGGAAATATTTTGATGCCCGTTGTTTTGCAACAAGCTTTATTGATACCACAAAAGGCGACATTCGAAATATTGGATAAGAAATATGTCTACATCGTTCAGGGCGACTCGATTCAAGCGCGTGAGATAAAAGTGGGAACAGATATGTCCCATATCTACGCTGTTTCGGAAGGTTTGACTGAGCAGGATCAAATACTTATGGATGGTCTCCGCAAAGTAAAAAGCGGACAGAAGATAAAGTATGAAGTGGTTGGATTGCCCAAGATTTTGGCTGCTCTCAACAAGCTTCATGCGGAATAATTAGTCACCAAAAAAAGTCGACCATCATGTTTACAACATTTATAAAACGGCCAGTGCTGGCTATATCGCTGTCTATATCCATAGTTTTCTTGGGTTTTTTGGCGATTCGAACGCGACCAATTTCTCAGTTTCCAGACATCGCGCCTCCGCGGGTCAATATATTTATTGCCTATCCCGGGTCAAGTGCTAAGGTGTTGGTGGAGTCTACATTGATTCCTCTCGAGCGCGCGATCAATGGTGTGCAGGGCATGCAGTATTTGACCTCCGATGCAACAAGTGCAGGTGAGGCGACCATTCAGATTGTCTTCGAACCGGGCACTGATCCCAATGCAGCGGTAGTAAACGTCAAAACGCGCGTGGATGCCATCATGAATAATCTGCCCCCATTGGTACAGCGTGAAGGTTTGATCATTACGCCCATTCAGCCGAGTATGTTGATGTATGTGAATTTGTTTAGCACAGATGAACATGCGGATGAAAAGTTCTTGTACAATTATGCCAACGTCAATATCATACCGGAATTGCAGCGGATCAATGGTATGGGGCGCGCTCAAATATTGGGAAGTCGAACCTACGCCATGCGTGTTTGGTTGAAACCCGATAGAATGCGTGCTTACAATGTTTCGACCGAAGAGGTGATGAAAGCGATGGAGGAACAAAGTATCATTGGCCGCCCTGGACGATTAGGTCAAGCCTCTGGAAAAACAGCACAGTCTCTTGAATATACATTGACTTATGTAGGTCGTTTTAATAAACCCGAGGAATATGAAAACATCATTGTACGGGCCAATCCGGAGGGCGAAATACTCAAGCTAAGAGATATTGCAGAAGTGGAATTGGGAAGTGAATTCTTTGATATTTATTCCAATAAAGACGGACACCCTTCTGCTTCCATTGTACTGAAACAAAATTTTGGAACCAATGCAAGCGATGTTATCGCCAAAGCCAAAGCTAAGCTCGAAGAGTTGAAGAAGGATTTTCCGCCGGGCATGGAGTATGAAATCAATTACGACGTTTCAAAATTTGTAAATGCATCTATCGATAAAGTGATGCACACACTCATTGAAGCCTTCATTTTAGTGGCATTGGTGGTGTTTATTTTCTTGGGCGATTGGCGATCGACCTTGATTCCAATTATCGCTGTTCCCGTGTCATTGATCGGTGCGTTTGTTTTCATGCAAACCTTTGGATTGACCATCAATTTGATTACCCTTTTTGCACTCGTATTGGCCATTGGTATTGTGGTGGATGATGCGATTGTAGTGGTTGAAGCCGTGCACGCAAAAATGGAAACCGATCATCTGACACCATTTGCTGCCGTGAAGGAAGTGTTGGCTGAAATCAGTGGTGCCGTGATCGCCATTACCTTGATCATGACGGCCGTGTTTGTGCCTATCGCATTTATGACAGGTCCGGTAGGCGTGTTTTACCGCCAATTTGCGATCACTATGGCGAGTTCCATTGTGCTTTCAGGTTTGGTGGCGTTGACATTAACTCCCGTTTTGTGTGCTATGATATTGAAGAATAATCACGGCAAACCAAAGCGAAGAACACCAATTCAACTGTTCCTAGATTGGTTTAACCGACGATTTGACGGTCTGACCAATCGCTATGAAAAATTGCTTCGATTAATTGTGAATCGACGGGTGATTACATTTGGAATATTGATCGTTTTTGCATTAGGAATTTACGGTGTCGATCAAACATTGCCTTCCGGTTTTATTCCCAATGAAGACCAAGGCCAGATTTATGCAATTATTCAAACACCTCCCGGCAGCACTTTGGAGAGAACGAATGAAGTGTCAAATGATCTACAATCCATTGCAGAAGAAATCGAAGATATTGAGTCGGTGACTTCATTGGCGGGGTATGAGATTTTGACTGAAGGTCGAGGATCAAATGCAGGTACCTGTTTGATTAACTTAAAAGATTGGGATCATCGTGATCACACTATCAAAGAAGTGATTGAAGAATTGGAGGAAAAGACTGCGGATATCGGTGCCACCATCGAATTTTTCGAGCCACCGGCAGTACCGGGATACGGTTCATCTGACGGATTCTCATTGCGTTTGTTGGACAAGAACAGCACAGTGGATTATCAAGAGTTTGATAAGGTGAACACGGAATTCATGGAAGCGCTAAAACAGCGCAAAGAATTGTCAGGACTATTTACTTTCTATGCGGCGAACTACCCGCAGTATGAAATCGTGATTGATAATGAAAAGGCCATGCAGAAAGGCGTTTCGATTAGCGATGCGATGGAGAATCTCAACATTCTCATCGGAAGTACCTATGAGCAAGGGTTTACCCGATTTAATACATTTTTCAAAGTATATACACAGTCAGCTCCGGAATACCGCAAGCAGCCCGATGATGTGTTGAATTTGTATGTGAAGAATGATCGGGATGAAATGGTGCCTTACTCCGCTTTTGCGACGATGGTGAAGACGCAAGGCCCCAATGAAATCACACGTTATAATTTATATACATCCTCTTCTATTCGCGGGGTACCGACAAAAGGCTACACCACAGGCGATGCCATTGAAGCCGTGCGCGAAGTCGCTGCGCAAACATTGCCGAATGGATATGATATTGCTTGGGAAGGATTGTCATTTGATGAAGCGAATCGAGGCAATGAAGCACTATACATTTTCATTGTCGTGCTGATTTTTGTGTATCTGGTATTGGCATCGCAGTATGAGAGTTTCATCATACCATTGGCGGTGATAACATCTTTACCAGCGGGAATTTTCGGCGCGTTTTTACTCCTCAAGATGATGGGGCTATCTAACGATATCTATGCGCAGATCGGTTTGATTATGCTTGTCGGATTATTGGGTAAGAATGCTGTATTGATTGTGGAGTTTGCAGTGCAGAAGAGAAATCAAGGATCTTCCCTTTTTGAAGCCGCTATTGAAGGTGCCAAGGTGCGCTTTCGACCTATCTTGATGACTTCATTTGCCTTCATTGCAGGGCTTGTGCCGCTGGTAAGAGCTACCGGTGCGGGGGCTGTGGGCAATCATACGATCGGTTCGTCGGCACTGGGTGGTATGTTGTTTGGAACCATATTCGGTGTCATCATCGTGCCCGGCCTATATTTTGTTTTCGGTAAAATGGCTGATGGAAGGAGGATGATTCAGGGAGAAGATTTGAATCCATTGTCAGAAGAAATTTCTGGTTCAGCTACTGAAGAATCCATACGTGAAAAAATCGCTCGACTAGGTCAATTGTTGCGTTCATCCAAATCGAAAAATCCAAAGAAATGAGATTAATAACACGATATTATATACTCGCTGCTTGGGCTGTAATGTTATTCATTAGCGGATGCAATTCCCTAAATGTAACCGTTCGCGAGCCCCAATTAAAGCTTCCGGAAAACTATGTTCAACAGAATATGTTGGATACAATAGCGATTCAAAATTGGCGAACCTATTTTGCCGATCCATATCTACAAGCATTGATCGACACGGCGTTGAAGAATAATCAAGAGCTGAATATTTTTTTACAAGAACTTGAAATTAGCAAAAATGAAATTCAAATTCGAAAAGGGGAATATTTGCCTTTTGTGAATGTGGGGGCAATAGCAGAAGGGGATAAGGTAGGCCGATTCACCCGCAATGGCGCTGTTGAAGAACAACTACATATTGATGAAGGCAAATCGTTTCCAGAGCCGTTCGGCAACTTTGGATTTGGTGCAAATGCTTCTTGGGAATTGGATATTTGGAAGAAGTTGCGCAATGCGAAGTCATCAGCAATGAATCGGTATTTGGCGAGTGTGGAAGGAAAGAATTTTTTGATCACGAATCTTATCGCCGAGATCGCTGAATCATACTACACACTTTTGGCACTTGATAATATGATGGCCATTGTGGATCAAAACATCATCATTCAGTCGGATGCATTGCGTGTGGTGAAATTGCAGAAGGAATCGGCACGAGTAACGCAATTGGCCGTCAATCGTTTTGAAGCGCAATTGTTGAATACACAAGCGTTTGCTTTTGAAATCAAACAAAAGATTACAGAAACAGAAAATAGAATTAACTTCTTAACCGGACGCATTCCCACGACCATTCAAAGGTCGAACGAACAGTTCACTGACATGGAAATGCAATCTTTGGTGGCGGGAGTACCTTCTCAATTATTGAGTAATAGGCCGGATATCAAGCAAGCCGAATTGAATTTGGCCGCTTCCAAACTGGATGTTCAGGTGGCCAAAGCCAGTTTTTATCCTTCCATTCGATTGACTGCCGGTGTGGGGTTTCAGGCATTCAATCCTACTTATTTGATCAGACCTGAATCGATGATCTACAACATGGCCGGTGATCTAGTCGCGCCATTGATCAATCGAAATGCCTTGAAAGCGATGTATAAAAATTCTAATGCGAAGCAAGTCCAGGCCGTTTTAGACTACGAGCAAACAGTGTTGAACGCTTACGTGGATGTGCTGAATGAATTGACACGGGTACAGAATTACACATCTGGAGTCGCGCTCAAAGAAAAGGAAGTGGCCATATTGAATCAATCGGTGGAAGTCTCCACAAGCTTATTCAATTCTGCTCGCGCCGATTATTCGGAAGTATTGCTGACGCAGCGTGAGGCGTTGGATGGTAAAATAGATCTTGTGCAAATGAAATTGGAACAAATGAACGGCATGGTAAACCTGTATAGAGCACTTGGTGGTGGCTGGCAGTAGCCCGTTATCCTAGGCCGATCAGGAGTGTTTGGTCAACACGGCAGATCCTTCATCCCCTTTAGGATTCCACGGACTTCAACAGAAGTTTGTGATTTACTGAAGGGGTATGGAGGATCTTTTTTATTTTCACGCTCAAATTCAGATAAATGAAACGTTTATTACTCCTGTTTTCTGCCGCTTTGGCGATGTCTTGCGCGCAAAAATCAAATGCGCAACCTACTTGGACTGTAGGAAATACAACCCTTACCGAAACAGATGTGGTGACCGGCTTGGTACTGCCTTGGGAAATTCTCTGGGGTCCAGACGATCACATTTGGTGCACAACGCGTCCCGGACTCGTCTTGCGCATCAATCCAACTACAGGGAGCTATACAACCGTTTTGGATAAATCATCGGTCGTTCCTGAAGAGGGAACAGGTGAGCCAGGTATGCTCGGCATGTGTTTGCATCCCGATTTTTTGAACACGCCCAAAGTATATATAGTATACAACTACATGCAAGGTGGAAGCACCGTTAAAGAACGCTTGGTTTCTTACGATTGGGATGGTACCAATTTGATCAATGAAACCAATTTGATCAATAATATTCCAGGCTACTGGATTCACGATGGATCACGAATCATCATTACGCCAGATAATAAAATCTTGATGAGTACAGGAGATACCGGCGACGGAGGAGTGAGCAGTCAAAATTTGACCGCCTTGAATGGTAAAATTTTGCGTATCAATTTGGATGGCACAATTCCTTCTGATAATCCCGATCCTTCAAGTTATGTCTACAGCTATGGTCACCGCAACTCTCAAGGATTGTGTGTGGGTCCAAACAATATCATTTATTCTTCTGAGCATGGTCAAAGCAATTCTGATGAGTTCAACATCATCGAAGCCAACCGCAACTATGGTTGGCCTACTGTGCAAGGGGCATGCAACACGACAGCAGAACAAACCTATTGCGCTGCCAATGATGTGAAAGAACCGTTGATGGAATGGTCGCCATGTATCGCTGTAAATGGCATTGAATATTATAATCACCCAGCTATACCTGAATGGCAAAATTCGGTATTGATGGCTGTACTTGGTGGATTGGGTGCTACCTATGAGCGCCTTTCTGTTTTGCACATGAGCACTGATGGATTGAGCATTGAAAGCGAAGACCAGTATTTTGCCTCGTTCAACAAACGTGTGCGTGATATCTGTGTGAATCCACATACTGGCGCGGTATATGTAGCTTTCAACGGTGCACAATATCCCGGTTCCGGTCCAAACATCATCAAAGAATTCCGCAATATGGAGTTTGTTGCTGTGAACGAGAATTCGGCGACTATTGATCAGACAATGACGGTTTTCCCCAATCCCGCAAATCAATTTGCCAATATCGAATTGAGTGCAGACTTCATGGGATCGACAATGTTGGTGTATGCATTCACTGGTGAAGTCGTTGCTGAAGTAAAAGTAAATGCGTCAATCATGAAAGTGGATTGCAGCGCATGGGCAGCAGGCAATTATTTTGTGAAAGCTTCTTCTGCGAAAGGCACAATTACCCGGACTTTTGTAGTGAATAGATAATGAAATTGAAATCCATTTTCGAAGCAGCAAAGTTCATCGGACTTTGCTGCTTTTTTTTACTCCCGTTGCATTTCAATGCGCAAGTGGATTCTACCGCAGCAAAAAAAATAGATCCCATTACAGAGCTTATCGATATCATCTATATCGAATATCCGGTAGAAGGTTTCCACAATGGATTGCCTATGCGTCAAACTCCGGGTACGATTGGTAAATTGGAAAAAGCCGCATTCAATGAAAGCGATCAGACGAGTTTACAAAATAGTTTGAATCGCATTGCAGGTGTATCCATGGAAAGCCGCGGCTATGGCGGTAGTCAGCGAATCAATATTCGCGGTAGTTTTTTACGTTCACCATTTGCTGTGCGCAATGTGAAAATTTATGTGGATGGAATTTCGGTTTCTTCGCCAGATGGTACAGCGCCACTCGAGGTATTCGATGCATTTGATTTGTATTCAGTCGAAGTGGTGAAAGGTCCAGCTGGTAGCTTGTGGGGAAGTGGCACCGGTGGCGTTATGCTTATGCGCTTGAACAAAAGAAATAGCTACAATGATCATGGTCTGCATAGTCAATTTCTTTTTGGTGCCAATGGATTGAGACGGTACAGCAATGCTGTGCATTTTACTCAAGGGAAATGGACTACACGGATTTCGCACATTTTTCAAGTAAATGATGGATATCGTTTGCAAGAGTTCAATCGAAAGCAAATAGCAACAATAAACGGGACATTTGAACGCAGCGATGCACGAAAATGGCATTACCTCTTATCTTATTTCAATGGCCATTTGGGATTGCCCGGAGCCTTGACGCAAACCCAAGTGGATGCAGATCCAACGCAAGCCAATACATTCTCCATCGACAACAATGCCTCGTTGTACAGAGAACGCCTGTTTGGAGGATTGTCATTTGAGAATATTAAAGGGGATCGATTGAAGTCGATGAGTTCGATTTATGGTTCATGGACAGATAAGACCAATCCGTATGGCACCTCTGCATCATACAGTCGAAATGGATACAAAGAAGAAGGCGCAATGGGTGCGGGTGGTCGCACCGAGTGGGATTATCGACTAGTGCAAAATGCGAACATTGAATTGAAGCTGCATGCGGGATACGAATTGCAGTTAGAGCATTTTGAAACAAAAGAATATGTCAATGCTGGCGGGCGTCCCGGCGATTTTAAGTACAGTTATGATGTTCAATATCAGTCGCACTTGGGGTATATCACAGCAGACATCAAGTTAAGAAATCTATTCTTGACTTTAGGTACTTCCTACAATAAGATGATTCACGATGTGCAAGCGGTAGGAGCAAACAACTTGAAAATTGATTCCACGGCTTCTTGGGATGCGGCTTTTTTACCGCGATTGGCAGCATCTTATCGTCTTTTCAATCAAACTTTTTTTCATGCTTCTATGAGCTACGGCAATTCGAATCCAACCGTTTTCGAACAAGTCGAAATTCAACAATACAATAGTGCAACGGCTTTTTCTGAAAGTAATGGATTGAAGCCAGAACATGGAGTGAACAATGAAGTAGGAATCAAAACGATGTTGCGTTCATTGGGACTGTACGCAGAATTCAATGTGTATCAATTCATCTTGAAAGATGCAATTTTACCCTATACCAAAACGGCTTATTTCGCGCCATCGGATACAGAGGAAGAATTTACGCTGTATAGTAATGCCGGGCAGGTAGACCAGCGAGGTGCGGAAGCCAGCATTCAGTGGAAAAAAGAATTGAACCGCATCAAAACCAATCTCGAAGTCTGGACAGCCGGACAATGGACGAAATATCGCTTTGATGAATATGTGATTTCGGGTGAAAATCTAAAAGGACGTTATGTTCCCGGAATGCCTATTGCCACAGTGAGCTCAGGCATTACCCTTTCTGGATTAGACGAAGTTTGGAAAGTCGCCGTGCAAGACTATTATGTGGATCGCACACCACTCAATAATGCCAATACGGATTGGAGTAGTGCTTATCATTTGATGAATGTCCGCGCCGAATGGTCGGTGTTAACACGAAATCGCCGGCCGCATTGGCCAATACAGTTCACCGTGTTTGCAGGAGTAAATAATGCATTGGATACGGAGTACACCTCCTTTTTACAAACCAATGCCGTAGCCGGCCGATACTACAATCCCTCTCCCGGACGCAACTACTTCGCCGGAGTAACCGTGAAGATCTAATGGTCGCTTTTTCGGGAGTAATATTTTCGTAAAAAACCGAAATAGTTTTTGTTCAGAAATCTTCCCAAAATGTGGATGTAAAGCATGATGCCAATAGGGAAGACGATGATGATTAACTTGTTGTATTCCCAAGCAGTTTTGAAATCACCATGCCACATATGCTGAACGGATCTTGTCAATCCACAGCCCGGACATTCTTTGTGTAAAAACACTTGAGACGGGCAGATGGATTGCCCATAGTCGAAATAATCTGCTGGAAGATACCAGAGTAAAAAAGGTAGGGCTAACCAGATGATTAGCCCTACTTTTTGTAAAATCTTTTTGAAAGAAATGGTCATCTTTATTCGAGAATCACGATCAATGCGTGGACGATTCCAGGGATAAAGCAAAGAAACGACAAAATCAAATTAACTGTGCAACGCTTCGTCCAATCTCCTTCGTACAAATACACTGCGAGTGGCGGAATAAAAAAGGCGAGTATAACCAACAATACCATATCTGGTTCACTGCTTGAAGCTGCATCATTCGAAGCAGAAATGCTTTTGCTTTCAGCCTTCATCTTGGCAGCCATTTTCACGGTTGCTTTTGGAGCAACAGTTTCAGCCATCTTCACCAAAGCTTTGTGTTTTGCTT
>JBMOFW010000100.1:0-10188 GCA_049318685.1 Flavobacteriales bacterium | reverse complement strand
AAAGAATAAACATCTTTATTGTCGGTGATAATTTCTAAATCATTTTTCATGTAGATATTTTCCCAAAACGCATAAGGCAAGGATGGATTAGCTGACCACTCAGGACTTGAGATATATAATACTTGCTTTTTAGGAGATGGAAATGTTTGAGTAAGCATGGCGCTTTTAGTGTCAAAAACAAATAAAATACCATCAAAATACTTGGCTTGTTGTATATGTAGAGTATAATATTTTTTATGATTGTCTATTTTAGCAAATTGATTATTGAATAAACTCCAGTTTCGAGATATCCAATTTTGTTTTGAAAACACCAAACGCCACAATGGCTTGACCGTTTTCAATTTCCATCACCGTGCCGGTTTGCTTGGTATGCATCATGCGCACTAATGAACCTACTTTGATACGCTCACGATGCGATTGCTTGTCCTTTTTCTCATTTTTCTTCTGTGAAATTTTCTTGGCAATCGACTTTTGCATGCGCTCCTCATCAATCTTGGTTTTCTCGACCACCACGTACTTTTTAATCTCTTCCAAAAGTTCTTTGTTCTTCTGTCGCAGGTTCCATGATTCGATAAACTGCGCCATACGCTTTCCATGGTTGAGATATTTGTTGTTTCGTTCGATGGTATCTTGTTGACGCTGCAAACGCTCTTCAAATTTTTCCTTCTTTACTTCAAAATCACGAATGGTTTGACTCGCGATTTGACCGGCCTCATCCGCGTGTTGAGAGAGCACTTCAAAACGATTCTTTTCTTCTTGCAATGAAGCCAAAAGGCCATCCATTTGCACTTTATTATCACTTAATTTCGTCTTTGCCTGCTCAATCATTTTCAATGGAATGCCATTGATTTCAGCTACTTCAAACGTAAAGGAAGAACCCGGTTGGCCGATAGACAATTTATACGTTGGCTCCAAGGTTTCTGTATTGAAAAGCATACAACCATTCACCGCATTGCGCAGTTGGGCCGCTTTCAATTTTATATTGCCATAGTGCGTAGTAATAACGCCAAAGGCTTTGCGATTGTATAATTCTTCAAAAAACACTTCCGCTAAGGCGCCACCCAAATCCGGATCGGAGCCTGTACCAAATTCATCCAACAAAACAAGCGATCGACGATTGGCCACTTCGAGGAAGAAGCGCATCCGTTTGAGGCGATAACTATATGTAGAAAGCTGATTCTCGATACTCTGATTATCGCCGATGTCGGTGAGTATGGAATGGAAAAAAGACATGCGACTTTTATCAGCTACGGGCACCAACAAACCACTTTGCAACATGACTTGAAGCAAACCGATGGTTTTCATCGTAATGGATTTTCCGCCTGCATTCGGGCCAGAAATCACCAGCATCCGCGAAAATTTATCCATGCGCAAAGTCTGCGGAAACGTTTGTCGTTTTAGCTTTCTATTATTCAACAAAAGAATCGGATGAAATGCATTGCGCAGATCCACTTCAGTTTCTTCTGTAAGTTCCGGTAATATGGCATCCAGTTCCAACGCCAATTTCGCTTTGGCTTGAATAAAATCCAATTCAGTGAGCAAGGATTGATATTGTCGGATCAACGGCAAACGATGACGAATGCTATTGGTGAGTTGTAACAATATTCTGCGAATCTCCTGCTTCTCGTCGTCAATCAGCGACTCAACTTCAAAATTCAATTGAATATTGATCTCCGGCTCGATGTACGACAAATTCCCGGTTTTGCTGCTGCCAATGACGATGCCCGGTACTTTGCGTTTGTGGGTACTGTAAATAGCTAGCACACGACGTTCATTGAGAAAAGACTCACCCGTATCGCCGAGAAATCCCTTGCCCTGAAATTCCCGCATTACTTTTGAAAAATTACGCGCGATTTGTCTTCGCACCGAAGCAATTTCGCCGCGAATACGTTGCAATTCGGGAGAGGCATCATCACGTACTTGCCACTTTTGATTGAATACTTTTTCGATCGACTCGCACAGTTCGCGAGTCAACTCGATTTCTGCAATCAATTGATACAGGTTGGGAAAAGCTTCCGCCAATCCCTCAAAAGAGGCTATAATTTCATTGGTCAAGGACGACGCACGAAATAATTTCGCAAAACTCTCTTCATTTAATACACTGTCCTTGATTTGGAGAATACGAATTTCCCCTTCCAATTCATCAAAGTCCAAAGCCGGAAAAACCACTCCTTCGCGACGAATAGACACAAATTCATTCAATTTCGCCAACTCCGAACGCAATAGCTGATGATCGCGCATGGGGGCTAATTCAACCATACGCAATTGCGCCGTAGGCTGATAACAATAGTCATGCAGCATCACCCGCAAATGGTCAAACTCTAAATCCCGTATAGTTTGGTCGTCGAAATGATTCATAATCAGATTGCAAAACTAGCATGGAATGCGCTGTTTGCATTAAAGTTTTTGGCGCGACAGCAAATGAGTGGCGTGATTTGTCCGATCGCGATGCAAGTAATAAACAAACCCATTTCGAATGGTTATGTTCTCTGGAAAGGCATGTTCGATAAAAATACTTTCTCCTAAATGTCCCGTGGCTGTAAAGACTTCTTTCAAAAAGTACTTGCCTTTTTCTTCAAAAAGTGCGTAGATGCGCTGCGTATATCCATCCTGAATGCATTGCTGTTTGAAATTAAGATTGTTGCCATAATACATCGTTACTTTTGACTGCAGTTTTCCTGACGGAGCATATTTTAAAATGACGTTATTCGCATGGTCTAGAATAACCACTTCCCGATCAACAACAAAAAGCGGTGCATAGATTTTTTTTAGGAGAATTTTGTCAAAAAACACCCGACTCGCCGCAAGGCTATGATCCGACTCCATAGAAGTTTGCCCAAATGGAGAATGACCGAAGGACGACTCTTCCTTTTTCATTTTCAACGCAAATTCATCGGTGACTTTGCAGAATAGGTGGCGTTCTCCCAATGCTTTTGACCCACGGAAATACCACATTTCATAGTCATGTGTTCTGTAATTGAAACCACCGTCTCCCCCATCACGCAGCGAGTCGCCATCATTGATCGCGAAGTACAGATTGAAATCATCTTGCGCTACGCATCGGCGAAGAAAATAATTGATCATAAAATTGCCTTCGCCTGGCAGCACCCCCAAAGAATCATCATAAAAAACTACTTGATACGTGCTGTCCTTGCCCTGAAGATGGGCGTTGCCAAGACAATCCGAAAACATCTCCACAGGCGTGACCGGCGAAGGACATTTTGCCAAGGTATCTTGATCTTCTGAAAGCAGCACCAACCGCGCATCTTTCAACGAGTTTGAATAATCGCAAATCACTAGTTGATCATTGCACCAAGCATACGACCAAATGCTTCTCCTCTCGTTTCCGGCAACTACCGATGCATTTTGAGCTTGAACAATGACCGGATCCAAAAAAGAAGACGGTTGCAAAAAGACGATTACAGTATCAGCATTGTATAGCCGAATGGATTGCTCGCGGTAGCCCATACGAGATACTTTGATCTCGATGGGAAACTTGTCGGCACGTACTTGAAAAAAACCGAGACTATCTGTATAGGCAGCTACCTCTTGAATTCGTGAATGCACGTAAGTTTCCGGTATAGGTCGCTGATCAAAAGCGTCCAACACATAACCGTGAATGATTTGTGTTTGACCTCTTTGGGGGAGAAGCAGCAGACATCCGATGAAAAAAACTATGTAGCGATTCATTATCAAGCTGTGAATGTAATCATAGATTCCGGACGACCATTCCGAACATCTATTCCGAACATCCATTCCGAAAAATGATTCCGTAGGTAAATAACATCCTGTTGTTTATGAAGAAATAAACTTATCAAACTTAAATACCTTCAAACGTATTTTCTTTGTTTTATGAAAAAGCGTGTTCTTCGATTCTTCAAAAACCAATACACTATTGCCACGACCATCTTCGTGCTTTGGATTTGTTTTTTCAGTGAAATCGATTTGTTCTACATTCTTCGGACACGTGTTGAATTGGGCAGCTTGAAAAAAGAAGTGCGCGAGCTTGAACGTAAAAATGAACAGGCCAAAGTGGCACTTCAAGATCTTAACAACAATACCACCTCACTTGAAAAATTTGCGCGCGAAGCTTACTACATGAAGCGCGACAATGAGGACGTGTTTGTCTTCAAGGCCAAAACGGAGTAACGTTCAGGGTTCAGAGTTCAGAGTTCAGAGTTCAGAGTTCAGGGTTCGGAGTTCCTAGTTCTTGTTCTTGTTCCGGTTCTTCTTCTCCTAGAGGTATAGGTCTATCAAGCCGGGAGGGGCGGCGATGTGAACTTCTTTTTTGTCTCCGTCTATAGACTTTATAAATTCTGGTTGCAATGGGAGTAAAATAGTCTTCTTCTCGAATTTGATTTCCAACTGTGGATTTCCGGCTAATTCTAAAATACCCGAAACGACGCCTAATGCTCCTTTTTCCTCGTCGAACACATTGAAACCGACGATAGAGCGCAATTCTAGCTTGCTCTCGTCTCCTTCAGAGATTTCATCAAGCGGGATATAAAAGCGGCACTTGACCAATGCCTTTGCAAGCTCCTCAGAATCAACACCTTCGAGTTTGATTTTTACCGTGTTTTTGGTCTTGGTTTCAATCAATTCCACAAAATAGGGCACCAACTGACCTTTGATTTCTACGAAGATATTTTCCACTTCTTCATAAAATTCCATGTTTTCGGTGTGTAAAAAAGCAGAAAGTTCTCCTTTGTAGCCGTGAAGCTTGGTGAAGTAACCTAATTCGTATAATTCTGAGCGATCCGGGATCATTGACTTAAAGTAAAAAAAGAGCCGTCCCAAACGGAACGGCTACTTTTAAATTGATTTCTTTTGAAAAGCTTATGCTTCAGCGTTTTCTTCTGTAGCAGCGGCATCAGCAGCAGGAGCTTCTTCAGCGGCCGGAGCCTCTTCAGCAGCTGGTGCTTCTTCGGCAGCAGGAGCTTCAGCGGCAGCAACAGCAGCAGCAAGTGCTTTGAGACGGTTCTCATTCACTTCTTTTTCTGCTTTCAATTGTGCACGTGATGCTTCTTCTTTGCTCTTCGCCAAACCGTCGCGTTTTGCTTGCACTTTGGCTTCTTTGCCTTCTTTCCAAGCGGCCAATTTTTCATCGGCTTGCTCTTGAGTCAAAGCACCTTTTGCCACACCTTTTTGGAGGTGGAGTGCATACAATACACCGCGGTAGCTAAGAATAGCACGCATAGTGTCTGTTGGTTGTGCACCATTTTGCAACCAAGTCAAAGCCTTGTTTGTGTCAAGCACAATCGTTGCAGGGTTGGTGTTTGGATTGTAGCTACCGATACGCTCAATGAATTTTCCATCGCGTGGAGAGCGAGCGTCTGCGGCAACAATGTGGAAGAAAGGTTTTCCTTTCTTACCGTGACGTTGAAGTCTGAGTTTTACTGACATAGTAAATTGTTTGGTGGGTCCTAAACCCTGTTAACAATAATTGAATTAATGGGTGGCAAAAGTAATACTTTTTCAACAATTTCAATGCATTTTTGACGTACCTCTCAAGAGAAAAGAACCAATTATGCGGAAACCCTTGTTTTTACTGGCTTTATTGCTATCTTTAATTACCAATATCCAAGCTCAATATGCGGAAAATCCACTAAAAGAGCGCCAATGGTTGAATTTTTCGAATGGAATCAATACAGCAGATCATTTTTCTTGGCAGTCCGCCCTCACCTACTCCAAGCGTTCGGACGTTCTGATGACTTCCATTCGAATGGGCTATTCTCAAGAACTCTTCGAATCGGCCAAAGACAGTGTAACCGACATGAAAAACAAAATATTCGAGGCTGGAATGATGTGGGGCGAAGGTTTTGGTGGTGAACATTGGTATGTATCGGCTACGGCAGGCATGGGGCTCAACTTACGTATTTATGGAGATGACGATGAAGACACAAAGCTGACTCGTAGTATTACAGGCCTGACCATTGGTGTGCCAGTGCAGCTAGAAGCTGGCATATTATTCAACGATAGATGGGGAATGAACTCGACTATTCTGGCCAATTGGAATTTTCGCCAGCCATATGTTGGACTTCATGTGGGAATGGTCTATCGTTTTAAGAAAAAGAAATCATGAAAAAAGACATTCAAACAGAAGAAGATCTGGTATTGTTGGTTGACACCTTTTACAGTAAAGCCTTTGAAGACGAGATGCTTGCCCCACATTTCGAAGGAATGGATTTCGAAGCACATAAACCGCAAATGGTTCATTTCTGGGCGTTTGTTCTTCTCAATAAGGCGGGATATACCACCAATGTTTTCGACAAGCATATTCATTTGAAAATAGGCAAAAAGCATTTCGCTCAGTGGCTCAAAATTTTCAATGAAACCGTGGATGATCTCTTTGAAGGTGAAAAAGCCAATGACGCAAAATTGAGAGCAACAACGCTCGCATGGACATTTGGAGAAAAGATGGAGAAACTAAACATATCCCATGGATCGTAAGCGATTTCTTTATACCACCGCACTTGGAGTTCCGGGATTGGCATTCTTTCCGGCTTTGTTGGCTTCGTGTAAGAAAGAAAGTCCTTTCGACGAACCCGCATTTAAGGGACGTGTGGCTATTATTGGCGCGGGCGCTTCCGGTTTATATGCCGCGTATCTTTTGGCTGAAAGAGGAATTTCAGCCACCGTATTCGAAGCATCGGACAAAATCGGTGGGCGGATTGCAACCGACAATAGCTTTTCAACCCATAAACTCAATTTAGGCGCTGAGTTCATTCACGGAGAACGCAGCGCTTGGTATGATTTGGCGCGATATCAAAATGCCGTTTTTTTAGAACCTGCATTAAAATCGTATGTGCATATCAATGGACAAACTACCCGTGAAGACGCTGCCTCCGGTATTGCCGATTATGTAAGCGCTTCTGCTGCGTTTGACGATATAAGCACTTATGATGGCGCAGATGTCCCGGCTTCTGCCTATGGCAATGTGATGGGACTCTCGGAAGAGGGCCATGCCTTGTTTAATGCTTGGGTGGGGAACGAAAATGGCACCGACAACTCGCGCATCGGCATGGCCGGACTCGCTCAAGCCGATCAAGCTTGGACTGCAGGCCTGCGTGATTTTAAAATCACCAATACAGATATGCTCGGCCTGTTGCAAAGCGCTTTTGCGAATGTGGCCGGCAATGTGATTCTCAATACCCCAATTCAATTGGTGGATTATAGCGACAATGAAGTGGTACTGACAGATACGGATGGAAATACCTATACGTTTGACCGTGTCATTGTTACCTCTTCCATCAAAGTACTTTTTGATTCGTTAATTGAGTTTACGCCAACGCTACCGCCACTGCATTTGCAAGCCATCAATACCTTAGGCATGGATACGGGCATCAAAATGTTTTTGAAATTTTCAACTGCATTTTGGCCAAGCGATTTGGGAAGTATTGCCGGACCGGGACCGGTTCCCGAATTTTGGACGAATACAGATGTATTCACTGACGAGCACATACTCACCGCATTCATCAATGGAGGAAAAGCAGAGGATCTTCTCGCATTGGGCACGGATATGATACCGGCCATTCTTGCTCAATTGGACACCTACTTCGACAATCAGGCTTCGCCTACATTTTTATCCTACACATTAAAAAACTGGGCTGAAGAACCATACGTGCGCGGTGCTTATTCCTACGCCAAACCGGGCATGGCTTTGGAGACACGCACCTTATTGCATGAACCTGTAGCCAATAAAGTGTATTTCGCCGGAGAAGCCACACACGATGGTGGACATCACGGTACCGTTCACGGTGCAATGGAAACCGCAGCGCGTGCCGTTGCCAAATTGTTGACCACCGCATGAAAAAGTTGATCTGTTTAAGCATGCTGATTCTTTCTGCTTCCGCCTCGTGGGGTCAGTTGTCACTGCATTTGGGCTACAATTATTTGAAGTCTTCTGAATGGGATCAAATTTGCCACGTCTATAATTTTTCACGCCCTTGGCAACGGGATGAATTGAGTCCACTCACGCATGGATATGAAGCACGCATCGGATGGTTGTATCGATGGAATACTCTACGCAGTCTTTATATCCAACCACAATTGGGGTTTCGTCAATTTTCCACTTCAGCTTCAAATGATGGTGAAAAGCTCAAGGTGAGACTTCGTCAATACACGCTGCAAACGGATTTAAACTTTAGTCCAAAAGCTTTTTTCGGACAAATCTCCTCCGGACCGATCGGCGCACGATGGATGATGTATTTCAGTCCTGCCATTCATATTTGGCAGCCGTATGCCGAACAAAACAAACGCGAACTTTATCTGGAAGGCGAAGGCGATACACCAGATGATTATTCTCCTTACACCCCCACAATTTTTACATGGAGTGTTGGTTTAGGCACAGGATATCGTTCCATCATGGTGGCCAAAAAGTTTATCGTCAGTCCAAAATTTGGTGTACGGTATTTTATGAAAACCGAAATGGAAGGCTTGACTGATGCCGTTCAACCCGGCGATCAAACCGGACTGAGCGACGAATCCAAAAACTATTTGATATTTGAAAGTGGCTTGGAAATCGTATGGGTATTTCCACGCGTCAAAAGTGGAAAGGGTTACATTAAACCATGCAGCAATTGTTGATTATGAATATGATGAAATATCTTTTTTTGAGTGTTTTTGTGTCGATGACCATTTTGATACAAGCGCAAGATGTATTAGCCATTGAAGACTCCATCGCTTTTCAATACACTGAATTATCGAAAGCTAAAAATGATGCCGATCGCGATAGTTGTAGCCAACGGATGCGCCGGTTTTTCATCGATGCCATGGCGCTTGAAGGCACATTTGAGCATTCATTTGACAAATTGAAATTTTCAAAAATTACTTCATCAGACAACAAAGTTCGTTTGTTCAACTGGAATCAACCCAATGATGATGGTACGTTTAAGTACTACTGTTTTGTAATGAGAAAAGTAGTGAGTCGCAAAGGGCAAAGCAGCATTGAGTGGTTTGAATTGGAACAAGCGAAGCGTGAAGTGGAAAAAATTGAAAATAAATTCCTCAATGCAGACAAATGGCTTGGGGCATTATATTATGACATTATTCCTGTAGGTAAAAAGAATGTAGACACCTATGTGGTGCTTGGCTGGGAGGGCAAAGATGATATCACCACACGTAAAATAATTGATGCGATCACATTTACAGGAAACAAAGTGCGCTTGGGCGCTGCTATTTTTAAAACGGCTACAGGAACGCAAAAACGAATGATCTACGAATACAGCAACGATATCAGCATGTCGATCAAGTATTACACGAAAAAAGGATGTATTGTAATGGATCATCTCTCGCCAAAGAGTCCGGCTATGCAAGGTGTGTGGGCTGATTATGGCCCTGACGGCACCTATTGTATGTTCAAATTAGAAAAAGACAAATGGGAATTCTTTGATGAAATAGACATTTCACAATTTATCGAAGATGACGATCGCCCCTATGTCAATCCGCGACCAAACGATCGTCGACGCAATTAACGTACTTTTCGATTCGGGTGAATGCGCACCTCCGTGGCTCCATAGCCATAAATATGATAGGGTGCATCAAGGAATTCACAATGCGGATAATAGTCATTGAGAATGCGTCGAATTTCTTGTCGAAGAACGCCTTGACCAACACCGTGGATAAAAACAACACGCTTCATTTTCTTTTCCTCAGCGTTTCGCAACATCCGTTCAAAGTGCTCAAGTTGATGAATGATAATATCCGCATTGGTCATACCGCGTTGAGAATCGAGCAATTCGTGCGCATGCAGATCCACCTCCATCCAATCGCCTTTCCCTTTGATCTCTGTTCCCTCTTTTCCTTTGTAGATTTTCTTGAAATCCGCATTCGCTTTGCGTACCATTTCTTGGTCGATATTGCGTTCGAGCAACGAACTAATATCGGGCGTCACTTGATTGTATTTGTGCATTTCCGTGCGCAGACTCATTACCGGCACGAGTTCAGCCACCGGGTGTTCATAGGCGAATCCGGATTCGTCTTCCACCAAAGCAATATCTTTTGATGGAAAACCGATGATTTTTCCTTCTCCCTTATCGTTTAAAAATCTGACCTTATCTCCTTTTGCGAATGACATGCCGCAAAAATAGTCAACTTACGGAGCGAGTCGCTTGATAAACCAATTGAAATCTGAATCCACATAATAGATCAAACGATCATGCAAACGACTTGGACGGCCCTGCCAGAATT